>NZ_JBZCNB010000010.1:0-90262 GCF_058269075.1 Arthrobacter sp. TJ-270
CGGCGCAGGATCTCGGCCCTAACCCGCGGCGCCGTCCGCGCCCAGGACGCCTGCACGGCGTCCGCGGCGTCGAGGGCGGCCACGGCGTCCTCGCTGGTCGCCGACGCGAGAGTCGCAAGCACCTCGCCGGTGGCGGGATCATGCACGTCGAAAGTGCCGCCGTCGGACGCCTCCCGCCACTGGCTGCCAATCAGGAGTCCGGTAGGAATGGAAGCGAGCAGGGACGCCTCGCGTTCAGGCGAGATGGCAAAGGAAAGCGCAGAAACAGTCATGAGGAAGTCCTAAAGTTTTGGCAACGGGCGGAGAACTTAGCCACCGGCGTGTTTTTCAGTAGCTGGTGGGGGTATCGCCGTCGGATGCCGGGATGAACTGCGCGGCGAGGGCCTCGGAGCCCCGAGCCAGCAGGGCCACGTCGGCACCGACCAGGATGAAGCCGGCCCCCGCGTCCAGGTAGTGGCGGGCGGTATCAGGATTGAAGGCGTTCACGCCCGCCGGTTTGCCGGCTTTTTTCGCCGCCTCAAGGCAGCGTTCGACGGCGGCGCGAACCTCGGGGTGCTCCTGCTGGCCGAGCACGCCCATGGAAGCAGCGAGGTCGGAGGGGCCGACGAAGATGGCGTCCACCCCGTCGACCTTGAGGATGTCCTCCACGGCTTCGACGGCGGCCGCGGACTCGATCTGCACTGTCACGCTGATGGTGTCAGAGGCCCGGGCCAGGTAATCCGGCACCCGGTTCCAGCGCGCCGCGCGGGCCAGTGCCGAGCCGACCCCGCGCACACCCTCCGGCGGGTACCGCGTGGCGGCGACAGCGGCCTCGGCTTCCGCCACGGAGTGCACCATTGGAATGAGCAGGTTCTGCACACCCAGGTCCAGGTACTGCTTGATCAGCACAGTGTCATTCACGGGCGGCCGGACCATCGTGGAGACCGGGTAACCGTGGATCGCCTGCAGCTGGGCAAGGATGGACTCAAGGCCGTTCGGGCTGTGCTCGGCGTCAACGAGGAGCCAGTCCAGGCCGGCGCCCGCGCAGAGTTCCGCGATCAGCGGGCTGCCGGAGCACACCCACATTCCCGCCAGCGGCCGGTCGGCTGCGGCCAGCGCGTCGCGGAAGGTGCTCTCTAGTGGAAGTGGCATGTCACAGCTCCGAGCGGTCCGTAGTCGGCATGGACGGTGTCGCCCTTGGAAACCCAGAGGGGACGGGTGAAGGAACCGGCGAGGATGATGTCCCCGGCCTTGAGGCTGTCCCCGTGGGCGGCAATCTTGTTGGCCAGCCAGTGGACGCCGGCTGCCGGGTGGTCCAGCACACCGGCTGCCACGCCGGTCTCCTCGACGGTCTGGTTCTTGTAGAGGATGGCGGCGACCCAGCGGAGGTCGACGGCGTCCGGCTTCACCGGACGGCCGCCCACCACCATGGCGCCCATCGCGGCGTTGTCCGAGATGGTGTCCACGATGGTCCGGCCCTCCATCTCGATCCTCGAATCCAGGATCTCGAGGGCCGGAACCACGTAATCCGTCGCGTTCAGGACGTCGAAGATAGTGCAGCCCGGGCCCTTCAGCCCATCCTTCAGCACGAACGCCAGCTCCACCTCGACGCGCGGATGGGTGTACTTGTCCCACTCCACGGAGCAGCCCGTTTCCAGCACCATGTCATCGAAGATGGCACCGTAGTCCGGCTCGGTGATCCCGGTGGCTGCCTGCATGGCCTTGGACGTGAGGCCGATCTTGCGTCCCACCAGGGTGCGCCCGGCTTCCTCGTTGCGGCGGCGCCACAACTGCTGGACAGCGTAGGAATCCTCGACGGTCATGTCCGGGTAGCGGGCGGTCAGCCGGGCAATGGGGGTGCGGCTGCGGCCGGCCTCCACCAGCTCGTCTGCAATAGCCTCAATCGTCGCGTCGTCCAGCATGGCTACAGCTCCTGAGTTGTCGGTGAATATTTGAATCGTTCAAGTCGTCTGAAAGAGCAGAACTAAGCTGTCCCTAGGAACTGACGGCAAGACAGCCACCCGCGTAACAACGCGGCCTGAACTGGCCCGCGTGGGAGCATCTGCGCCTCGCCAAGAACGCCGAACTGGCGTTGGCGCATAGAACTGGCTCTGGAGTGTTATTAGGAGAAGTTGGCAGCCGGCCCGTAGGAGGCGATGGTTTCATCAATCTTGTTCCGGGTGTCCATCAGGCGAGGCAGGAAGTCGTCACGGAGCGTTTCCATGGACACGCGTGCAGTGTGCACGGCAACGTTGATACCAGCGATGACCTTCCCGTTCGCATCGTGGATAGGGACGGCGATCGTGCGCACGCCGGCCTCGACTTCCTGATCGACGAGGCACCAGCCTTGTGACCGGACATCAGAAAGGATCCGGGTGAAAGAGTCACGGTCGCGTCCGGCTCCACCGAGGTCTCCGGCTTCTTCGCGCATGTTGAGATAGGCGTCCAGTTCTTCCGGAGGCATGTTCGCGAGGATGACCCGTCCCAGGGCGGTAGGCAGTGGATCAATCCTGGTCCCGACACGGACGTTGAATGTCATTATGCGTTTCTGCGCGGAGGCGCGGGCGATGTAATAGATGCGATCCTCATCGAAGACTCCGACGGAACACGCTTCGCGAAGTTCGGCGTTTAATTCGTTGAGGAAAGGCTCCACGACGGCTGGCAGTTCCACCGAGGACAGGTAGGCGTAGCCGATGTCTAGCACCCGGGGACGCAGCCGGAAGGCTCCGTCTTTACTGCTGACATAACCCAGCTTCTGCAGGGTCAGCAGGAGCCGTCGGGCGCTGGGTTTTGATAGCCCGGTCTGCCGGGCGACGTCGGAGAGCGTCATCTCTTGGTGCTCGTCGGAGAAAGCCCGCAAGACAGCCAGCCCTTTTTCGAGGGACTGGACGAAGTCGCCATCACGTCGGAGGGTAACCGTGCTGTTTTCCATATCGGAATTCTCCCCCATCCCGATTGCCTTCTCCGCCGCATCGGAACCGGCCTGTTGCTCATCGACCGTCATGGGTTCGCCTTGGCTTGTCCGTGGGTTGCCAGGTACCCACGGACAATTTCGTTGAAATCAATTGCCCGCTCTACTTGGCTCCAGTGCCCGCATTGGGAGAAGAGGTGGAGGTCTGCGTGCGGGATAGTGTTCGCGAGCTCGAGGCTCCGGGTTGCAGGGATAACTGCGTCTTCGCGGCCGTGAATCAAAAGCACTGGGACCAGCAGCTGTGCCAGGGCGGAAAAATCCAGTGGCAGGCGTTCCCGGTCGCGGTCCCTGGCTGTGATGACCTCTCTGAACCGGGTCGTTGCCTGTTCAGTTTTCGAGGCTTTGTATCGGGCCTGAACAAGTTCTTCAGTCACGAGGGAGTGATCCACGACGAAGTCCGTGAGCGTGCGACGGATTCCGTCGACGGTGATCTCCGGCGTAGCGTGGCTGGTTAAGGCTTGGGTGCGTTTTGCTCCGCCTGTTCCCATGGAGATGATTCCGGCGAGACGCTCCGGGTGGTCGATGGCGAACTGGAACGCCACCCAACCACCGAGTGAATTACCGACGAGCCAGGTCTTCTCGATGCCGAGAGCGTCCAAGACCCGGATCACATGCTCAGCCCAGGCCTTGATGCCGTAGTCCGTGCCGTCCGGGACGATGGTTTGCCCGAATCCTATGAGGTCGACGGCGATGGCCCTGTTTTCTTGCCCGATGTCTTCCAGGTTCAGCCACCAGTTCGCGGCAGCTGAGACGCCGGTTCCGGAGCCGTGGAGGAAAAGTACCGGCGTCCCGCTGCCGATTTCATGGTAGTGGGTGAGTTCTCCTGGGGCGCTTTCCAGCCACCGGTCCTCCAGCCCGAAGAACGCGTCTGTGGCGTGTTCTGGGGTTCGTACGTCAGTCATCGGAGTCCCCCTTCGGTGGCCGCTTCCAGACGAGCCTGATCATCGGAAAGCGTGACGTCAAAGCCTGCGGACAGTCCCATGCCGGTAACCCATCGTGGGACCGGCTCATAGGCCACTGTGGCTACTTTTCCACGCCAGGCACCGAGGCCGGCAACCCAGGAGGCAACTTCGTGGGCACCGTTACCGGCGACTTCTTCCATCTTCTCGGCGTCGATTGTCAGCAGGTCCTCGAGGGGCCCGGTTGTCAGGCGGTCCAGGAACCAGCGGTCCCAGTCCTCGTTGATTTTGCCTTCGTGGTGGTTGGCGATCCGTTGTGCCAGGTTTTCTTCGCGGGCCTTGTTGTATTCGATGACCTGGTCACGGCCGTCGATGAGGAATTCGCGGGTGCTCTGGTCGGTTTCCTCATCGTAGGGTGACATGGGCTTGACCCAGTGGGACAACCCTCCTGAGGCGAGGATAAGAACTCTCAGGTCGTCGTCGAGGCCGCGGATGGCGTCGCCGACCGCGGACCCGAAGTCGTAGGAGCGACGCATCGAGGGCCGGGGTGGGGCACTGCAGTCGACCATAATCGGGACAACGGGGATGTCCAATCCGGGGACGAGGACTTCGTAGGGTTGAGCGATGCCGTGGTCGATACCCATGCGCAGCGAGAAGGCCGGGTCGAACCCTGCCTCACGCACGGCTTCGATGATCTGCAGACCGGCCCCGTTTTTGAAGGGCAATGGACCTTTGTATCCGCCGTAGTCGCCGAAACTTTCAATCTCGCCCGTACCGATGCAGAAGGCGGGCATGAGGTCGAAGAAAAAGTTCCGGAAGTGGTCCGGCCCGAAGATGACGATGAGATCGGGCTTAAGTTCCGTGACCTTCTCCTTCATCTGGCCGGCTGCGTTAGCAAATGCCGCGCCAGGGCCGTCGATGTCGAATTTCCCGTCCCAGAAGGGCGAGTGGGACATAGCGATGTAGCCAACGATGTTTGCCATAGCTGCTTCCTTTAGTTTCCGGTGCCGATGATTGTTTTGACGGGCAGGACCGCGGCCACCCGTCGTGTCATGGTGTTGACCTGGTCGTGCGCACAGGCGGCGGCGAGGTAGCGGTCCGGTCTGATGACGACGATCTCCCGGTCTTTCCGTCCGCGTGCCCAGTCCCGGAAACCTCCTGCGACGTCATCAAGCAGGACGGTGTCTTCACTGACCGCGTTCAGGTGCTCTCCCGCGCGGGAACGATTGACCCGGATGAGCTTTGCTCCCAAGGATTTCCAATAGGCGAGAGATTCAGCATCAAGATGTTCAACCGGGTCGGTGTTGATTCCGATGACGGCGAACCAATCACCGAGAGCCCAATCGAGCTTGACGCGCTCCCCCACGGATGTCTCGACATCGGGTTGAATGAACATCTTCCCGATGGGTGCTTTTGGAGACGCGTCTACGACGATGCCCTTGTCGTAGTAAGGCATCGGCTTGAACCTCATCTGCAGCAAGTAATCGCGGGTGGCCGGGACGCGGCCCATGGCACGCAGCCCGTAGCTGCGGACCTTCTCGCCGGCCTTGCTTTTCGGACCGTAGACCTTCCCCAGGGTGGTTGCCAGTTCAACCAGGGCCTTGGCGTGGCTCCGGCGTTCCTGTCCATAGCTTTCCAGAACGGCTGGGTGTGCACCGTGTGCCAGGACGGCGGCGAGTTTCCAAGAAATGTTGGCGGCGTCGCGAATTCCTGAGTTCATGCCTTGACCGAACCACGGCGGCTGTAGGTGCGCGGCGTCCCCGGCAAGGAACACCCGCCCGATCCCAAAGCGGTCCGCAACTCTGGAATGGTGGGAATAGACGCGTGCACGTTCAACACCAGGCATAGGCCCTGTCCAATCGAAATGGGTCCGGATGAGCTTTTCCACTTCCTCGGGACGGACCATCCGCTCATCCGTCTCCTGGTCGGTGAGGCGGAATTCGAAGCGCCGGTAACCGTAGGGCAGGTCAATAGAGACGTAGGGCCGGTCACTGCTGATGTAGTTCCCGGAATAAGGGGCGTGGTAAGTCGAGTCTTTCAAGTCCACCACCAGCCACCGCGCCGGGAGGGTTGAACCTTCCAAGACTGCGCCACTGAGTTTGCGGACAGTACTGCGGCCACCGTCGGCGCCCACCACGAAATCGGCTTCCACGAGAGTTTCCGTCCCGTCGGCCGCACGAATGGTTGCTTTCACCCCTTGGTCGTCTTGGGTCAGGTGTGTCAGTTCCTGACCCAGCCGAATCTCCACGTGCTCGAAGCGGTCCAATCCGCCGCGAAGTTTTCTCTCTAGGAGCGGTTGCAGGAAGGAGTTTCGGCGCGGCCACCCGTAAGGCTGGCCGGAAGGTGCGATTTCCGCGAGCTTGGTGCCGTTGGAGTCAAACCAGATGAGGGCTTGGTTCTGGATCATGTCGGCATGGACCTGCTCTCCCAAACCACAAGCCTGGAACACTCGCAGCGACTCGTCATCCACACCGACCCCGCGGGGGTAGTCGACGATGTCAGGCGACTTATCGATGATCAGGGTGCGGATACCGTAGACGCCCAGCAGATTGGCTACGGTGTCGCCGCAGGGGCCGGCCCCGACGATGAGTACCTGGGTTTTCAATGTTCTCCTCCGGAAAGTAGGTGATCCCGTAGGGCAGACATGCAGTGCCTGCCCTACGAGTCGCTGGTTAGAACTTGGTGTTCAGCAGATCAAGCGTGGAGCGGTACTTTTCCGCGCCCGGATAGGTGATCTCCGCGGACTCGCCAAGCTCCTCGGCACCTTCCGGAAGAGGTGCCTGCGGCATGGTGCCGAACTCGTAGACGTTCTTGGCGATGGATGCCTGGCCTTCGTCACTGAACATCCAGGCCACCAACAGTCGCGCGGCATTCGGGTGTTCGCTGCCGTCGAGGATCCCATAGGCGACGTCAGAGTAGTAAGCGCCGTCGTCCATGGTGGTGAATCCGATCGGTGCGCCCTGTGTGGCCTGACGCATGAAGCTGCCGTAACCGGCGATCAGAGAGATGTCGCTTTCGCCGGTGACGACGGCCTGCAACGCGGTGGCCACGGAGGGGTAGATCGCCGGATCCATGTCGTTCTTCAGGGAATCGAGCCAGGCCTCATCGATTGCTCCTGCTTCCAGTGCGGCTGAGAATACTTGTGGGGTCACACCGCTCTGCTTGGGGTTGGAAACTCCCAGAGCGCCTTTCCACTTCGGGTCGATCAGGTCGTCCCACGTGGCCGGGACTTCCTCTGCAGTGACGTTGTTGGAGTTGTATGCCGTTGCGTAGAGGTGACGGGAGGGGACGGACCACAGGTCGTCGGTCCCCCGGAATTCATCGTCCAGTGCCTCCGCCTCAACCGGCTGGTAGGCGGTCAGATATTCTTTTGTCGCATAACGATCCATGTCAGAGACACCGATGTGCAGCAGGTCTGCGGCGAACCCTCCGGCCACCTGTTCGCCTTCGAGCCGGGCGTCGAGTTCCTGCCCAAAGATGTCTGCTGTGGTTATTTCGATGCCTGGGTAGGCTTTGGCGAAGTCATCGTAGACGGCTTTGTAGAGATCTTCGGTGGGACCGTATATCTGTAGGGCGCCTTCGGCCTTAGCCTCCTCATACAGGCCAGCCATGGAGGTAGGCGCGGCAACCGGATCCGATGTCCCGGCGGCGTCGTTGCCGCAGGCGGTGAGGGCGAGTAGGGAGCCAATTGCCAGGGCAGTGGCTGTCTTCTTGAGTTGCATGGTGTTGTCCTTTACTGGTTGACGGTTAGTTGCGGGGCGGGCGTGGGCTGGAGCGTGGAGGCCTCGCCCTGTCCGCCCTTGCGGGTGCCTTCGACGATGACGACGGTTCCGACAGGGGGTTGGGCTAGCGCCGGCTGTCCGACATGAATGTCTTGGGCATAGCCGGGCCGTACGCGGGCGACTAGGTCCACTCCCCCGCTTGAAAGGACGACTTCGACATCGTCGCCGAGGTGGGCCTTGGAGATAACGGTTCCGACGAACGTGTTCTCGGGGGCTGCTCCGCCGTCATGTGGGTGGACGCGTACTAGGCGTGAGCGGATCGCGGCAGTGACCTGTTGGCCGGCGCTGACAGGTGTTGTGGTCGTTGCGTTGAGGAAGTTGCCGCTTCCGATCTCGACTGTAGCTAGGGTGTCTGTAGCCTCGGTGACGGTCGCGGTGAAGAAGTTATCGAAACCGACGAACTCAGCGACGAAAGCCGTCTTCGGACCGACGAAAACGTCCCGGGGGGCTCCCTCCTGCACGATTCGTCCTTCCTGCAGCACCAGGACCCGGTCCGCGAGGCCACCAGCGTCTTCCTTGTCGTGGGTGACGTAAATGGCAGTCGCGCCGATGTGCTGCTGGATCCGTCTGATTTCGCGTCGCATCTGGGCCCGGAGGTTTGTGTCTAGGCTGGACAGCGGCTCATCGAGCAGCAGCAGCCGGGGTCGGGCCACAACTGCCCGGGCAAGGGCAACGCGCTGCTGCTGGCCTCCGGAGAGGGTGCCCGGATAGGAACCCCGGTGCTCCCACAAGTCCACCATCATCAATGCCTCACGGACCCTGTCCTGAATTTCAGTCCGGGCCACTTTGCCGCGTTTGAGCGGATACGCGACGTTGTCGAACACACTTTTGTGCGGCCACAGCGCGAAGCTTTGGAAGACCATTCCGAGTTGGCGCTGCTCAGGGGTTCGGTTGATGCCGGCAGAGCGGTCGAAAACGGTATCTTCGCCGAAGCTGATGGAGCCGCCCTCCGGGTTCTCCAGTCCGGCGACGGAGCGCAGCAATGTGGATTTCCCGCAACCTGAGGGGCCGAGCAGGCAGACGAACTCCCCGTCTTCCACGGTGAGGTCGACGTGGTCCAGGACGGTGCGGCCTCCGAAGGACTTATGCAGTCCCTGAATGCTGATTCCGGTCATTTCGAGGCTCCTTCGGGAAGCTCTGGTGAGGTGGCGTCCTGGCGTTTCAGGCTGTTGAAGGGCCCTCTGGTGGACAGGAAACGGAAGATGAGGATAAGAATGATCGCTGCCAGCGCGAGGCCGATCATGGCTGTTGTGAAGATGACGTACAAGGCGGAGGCGAGGACGGTTTCACCGCTGTTGTGATAGCCGAAGCTGATCGTGGAAATCATCTCCGTGTTCGTGGTTCCCAACAGGACTGGCACGTCGAGAATGCCCGACATGGTGATAGCCACGAGGAACCACGCCGCGACAAGGCTCGGCGTCATGAGGCGCATCGTCACAGTGCACACCGCCCGGAGGAACGAGTCTCCGGAGATGCGGGCCGCTTCCTCCATATCCACCCCGATCTGGGCAAGGGCCCCTTCGATGGTGCGGGTCGCTAGAGGAACTGTGGCTACTGCGAGGCCCAGGATGAGGACCCACACCGTCCCGTACAGGCTCCGCCCGCCGGGCGTGGTCAGAACTGACCACAGGAAAGCCAGACCGAGCACCAGCCCTGGCATAGCGGCCGGCACCCAGGAAGCGAGCTGAATGTATCGGCCCAGCGGGCCCTTCATCCTCACGAATGCGTAACTGACCACGAACGCCAAAATGACGGTAAGCAACCCGCCCAGGACCGAAACAACGATTGTGGTTCTCAGCGCCTGCATGACGTTCGGGGTATTCAGCAACTGCTCGACGTTTTGCGTCGACATTTCCGGGGAACCCAGGTACGGCTGGAAAGCGCTGAGGATCACCTGGAAGACAGGAAGGACAAGAGCAATAAAGAAGTAGAACAGCATGGCCGCTACGACAAGACCCGCCCACCTTCCCGGTTTGCGCAGGCCGGCGTCCTTGGAGCGCCCTCCCACGGAGGTGTAGGTTTTCCCTCCCCCGGTGAGTTTGAGTTGCGTCAGCACCAGCACCGCGAGGATCGCCACGATAACCAACGAGGATGCGGAGGCCGCCGGATAATCGGCTTCGAAACCGCCCCTGAGGTAGTCGTAGATGTGGGTGGCGTAAACGGTGATCCCGGCAGGCAGGCCGAGCACAGCCGGTGTTTCAAAAGCTTCCAGGCCCTTTACGAAGACGAACAGACTGGCTGCCATCAAAGCCGGAAGCAACGCGGGCAGCTCAATTCCGAAATATGCTCGCATCCGGCTGGCTCCGCTGATGCGGGCGGCCTCTTCCAAGGCTGAATTCTGGTTGCGAAACGCGCCGAGAATGATGAGGTACGCCAGCGCGGCTGCCTTGAACACGGTCACGATAATCAGGCCAAACCAGCTGCGGGTGTTGAATGCCGCGGATAAAGCATCCAGGCCAATGGTGTCGAGGAACTGGTTGATTAGTCCAGATTGCCCCGCCCCAAGCATTGCCCAGCTGAGCGAGTAGAGCACAGTGGGCATGGCTACGAGGATGACCATGACTGGAGTGATCCAGCGCCGAAAGGGGATATCCATGCGGGTGGTCACGGTAGCGAAGAACACGGCGACAGCCACGGCCAGCACGGTGATCGTCACCGAATAAACCATTGTCGCAATCAGGGCGTTGTACGTGTCCGGATCGGAGAAAACTCTTTCAAAACCGGACGTCGTCCAGCTCTGGTTTCGGGCGAGGGGTGAGGATTTGAAGGCCCCGAAGATCAGCATGGCCAATGGCCAGACGAACAGCCAGGTGAATACCAAGAGGCCCGCTGTCTTCACTAGGGTGCCCAAGGCTCCTCTGCCGGTAAGTGACCGTGCAGTGAATCGTCGCGGGGACTTTCTGCGGTCGGGGCCAGCGCCGGGTGGCTTCTTTGCCAGTACCGTCATCGGTTTCTCCTGAGGTGATCGAATTGTAACTGTACGCTTACCGTACGACATATACGCGATGCGTACGGATCACCTTAGTGATAAGCACCACAGCATGTCAAGGTTCCCGCGCTGCAGCCCTTTCATAGGTCAAGCACAGGGTGAGTGAGCGGCGGCGCGGTCTGGCAGTCCGCGTAGCGGTTTCGGCGGCCTCCGTACCCTCGGTGCGAGCTCTTGGGTTCCATCAACACCGATAATCGGCGTACCCCCGATAACTCGTCGCATGTTCTGGTCAGTCAGGAGGCGCCCAGGGTGCTGATGAATGCCCCCTATGGCGGACGGGGCGGGAGGTGGGATCAGCCCGGATGCGCTGGCGGAACCCGATGTGCCGTGTTCGAGGACCGCTGGCGCAGCCAACCGGGCACCCATCCAAACTGCGCCGTCTGGTTGATACCGTCCAGCGCCACTCACACAGAGGAACGACCGGGCCCTGGGGCCGCGCCACAGGACAGTTCTCGTCGCTGGGAGAAGCCCAGAAGAGCTCGCCCTCGCTAGGATTTTGAGCGCGCCATTAAACTCTTCACAGGAAAGTAGAACTGCCCCCGATTACCCCTTCTGAGGGTGATGCTGACACCTCTAACCATCGGACGGGTGGGCGTTCTGTTCGTGAACCTAAGCTTGACCAGTGCCCCGGCGGGGGCCACGCATTGTCAGCGAAATCTGCCAAGTTCCTGCTAGATCGACGCTGCGCTGTTTTTGAAAGCCGTTATTTGAGATTAGGTCTGGGAGAGGGCCGACAGCATAGAGGTACCGTTCCAATGGAATTGTTCCCTTAGGTCACGGCGAAGAGGCGACCTCTAGGTCAACTGCGCCTGTTGCAACATGGAAGCGGAAGATCCGGCACGGTGCCACGACGGAATCGTCTTGTACCCCTTCGACCGTGAATGCTACCTCGAAAGCACTTCGCCCAACGTCCTCTTCAGTCACAGTGTAGGTCGGTGTGAAGTACAGGACTTCCTCGCTCGGCAGGAGATCGGTTACCGGAAAAGCGGCGGTACCCGGTCCGGTCAGGCGGACCCCCGAAACGGTTTCGCGGCCTTCATTCCTTGCTCGTCCGGTGAACGCAAGGATGTCTCCTGCTTTGAAGCCGGGAATAACGGGCCCGTAGTTCAACTCCTGCGCCTCGCGGGTACCCAAGACCTGGACCCGGTCCGGCGAATAGCCCTGACCGATCTCTTTCCACGATTCGGCACCCCAGTCGCTCCCGTCCGTCGCCACCACATGAAACTCCCCGGCGTTTTTCCATGCGGGCGGCAGGCCTGGAGTAATTGATCGGAGCTCCATGTGGAAACACAACTTCCCGCCCGCTTTCTGTCCCCCGCGTTCTCTTGCCGAGTCGCCTAGGGGGACAGAAAGCTGGTCAGTCAACTGGTCCGCGGCAACAGACGCAAAAACGATTTCCCGATAGCCCTGACGCTCGTAGAGAACGCCAATGTTGCCGTCCGGCAGACGTGTCGCAGTCGAATAGGCCGAACTTCCCGGGCACAGAACCAGCTTGGCCGGCCACGTTCGGCCGTCGTCCGTGGAAAGGCTCAATACGGTGTTACGGCGCAGGCTGGTGTCGTGGTTGTTGGTGGCCAAGAGCCACGAGTCTGTTCGCACTGAAGCGAAGGGCTTCAGGGTTGGCACGCCGTCGTAGCGCGCCAGCGAACCGTTGTCGCTCGGATCCGGAAGATCCTCAACAGGAGTCAGTAAGCTCCAACTTCGGCCGCCGTCCTCGGAGGTGGCGGAGAGTCGCCGGGGGGTTGCGCGGCTGTGCAGGAACAGCCGCCCGTCCCTGAGAGTGACAACCTTGTTTTCGTTGGGTCCGACTCCGTCGGCCGTTCCCTGGATGAGATCGCCCAGGGCCCAACTGTCGCCGTGGTCGTCGCTGAACGCAGAGGCGGCCATGATCCTGCCTCCACAGAGAACAACGAACTGCTGAACCAGTCTCCCCCGGAACGGACCAGCGTGGATCTGAATGCCCTGACCGGCGGAAGCGAAAATACCTGCGATTTCCCGGCCACGGGGAGCGCTGCCTTTCAATTGGCCGGTGATCCGCCGGTGTTGCCAGGTGAGGCCATCGTCATCAGAAAAACTGAGGTCGCAGTGCTGAATGTTCTCATCATCAGGGTCCAATCCGGTGCTTGCCTCGAAGAAGCCGTTACGTGAGCCAGCTGCGTGGAAGAGGAATACGCGTTCGGTTTCGGAGTCCACCAACAGGCTCGGATCGCCGTAGCCGTTCAGGCCTGTACCGGTGCGCACAACCTCCTGTGCGTCCCAGGTCTGCCCGTTATCGACGCTTCTGCGAATTAACAGGTCGATGGGGCTGGGCAGGTCGTCAAGGTTGGGCCGGCCGTCGTAAACAGCGAGAAGTGTGCCTTTCATGGTTACCGACAAGGCTGGAATCCGATACTGCCGGTATCCGCTGTAGCCACGCACTGCCAGAGCGTGCTCCACGGAAGGCCGAGCGTGAGGAATGGAAGATCGGAGGTGGGACGTCACATGTTAAGTGTACTTAGGCTTGGCAATGTGTTTGGAGCACCAAGTGGTCGATTTAGTTCGACCCACTCTCGTCAATACCATTCGGAGCCAGGACGTCACATCGAGTTCTCTTTCCCGTGAACGTGAAATCTTGGACGGATGCCCGCCTCTGATTCGCTGGTTCGCGGTGAGGAGGCGGTCGGAAGGACCGATCACGGCCCTCCGAGGGCTTGAAGACCCTTAGCAGAACACTGGGTCAGGCCCGGTACCTGCCTGGACCTGTGGCGTCATAGGCTGATGTGTTCGGTGCCATGGGCGGTTGCGTTTCAAGCAAATTGATGTGTGAGGCAGTGTCTGCGTTGAGCTCGGTTTCGGCTGCCCGTGCGGCGTGTCTATGGACGCGCCGTTTGTCATTGAGTAGGCATAGCCCGATCGCAGCGAAGAACAGGACCAGCATAGGCGCCGCCAGGTAGAACATGCTCATGGCATCGGCTCCGGGCGCCGCCATCGCGGCAAAGAGGCATACCAAGAACACGGTGATGCGCCACGCCTTAAGAACTTGTGCTCCAGTGACAATGCCGACCATATTCAGGCCGAAGAGGAATACCGGGAGGAGAAAGGCGATCCCGAACGAGAGCATGAGCCGAAGGAGAAAGGTGATGAAGACCGACACGGTGATGATGTTGGAAAAGCCACCGGGAGTGAAATCGGTGAGCACGCGGACGGCGTTGGGGAGGATCGACCAAGCCAGCCAGAGGCCTGCCAAGAATAGAGGCACTGCCACCGAGATAAACCCCAGCGAAATGCGCCGCTCCTTTGACTTCAGTCCGGGCGTTACAAATGCCCACAGCTGATAGAGCCATACAGGACTGGACAGGACCAAGCCCAAGAAAATCGAAACCTGAATCATCAGGTCGAAGGGGGTTGCCACACCGTCGAAATTCAACGAGGCCTGACGGCCCTCACGGGCGTTCAACTCCTCAACGGGCCTCGCGAGTGCTTCCAGCACCGGAGCGTATAGGAAAAATCCCGCAACGGTTCCGCCGATCGTCGCCATTCCGGCTTTCACCAAACGGTTTCGGGCTTCCCGTAAGTGCTCCTTCAAGGGCATAGAGCCCCCGGAATTGTGACTGCCTACCTTCATCCGAAACATGGATTGCTATCTGGCTGGAGGAGAGAAGCCGTCCTGGATGCCCCCATCTATACGAGGATCCGGCCTGTTCCGGGCGGCTGGGTTGCTGGATTGATGTGGTTGATGCGCGGGCTCCGAAAGCGTGTAGTCCTCACCTGCAAAGTCTGGATTGTTTTCATCCTTCAGCTGTCTCACCTCAGATCTGAAGATCCTTAGCGACTGCCCGACACTGCGTGCTAGTCCCGGTAGCTTGGGTGCGCCGAAAAGCACAATGGCTAAGGCGATGACGACGACGATGGTCCAACCTTCAGGTCTCATTTTCAATCCCCTTTTTCTAGTTTGCTCGTTTGATTCTTGTGGTTGCGGGAGGAATACGCTCCGCTGATACCCCCAGATCGAAGGGCTGAGGCATGCCGTCCAGATCCTCTAGGAGCGCGTCCTTGATGATCGTTCTCGGGTCATAACGGCGTGGATCTAATTTGTGCCACTCAACGTCCGCAAGCTCGGGGCCCACTTCATGGCGGATTTGTTCCTGTGCTCCAGCGGCGAACCGGCGGAACGCTTTGACGAATTGCGCTAGTTGAGATGCGTAAACGGGGAGGCGGTCGGGACCAAGAATGAGGATTGCCAAGGCCACGAGCACGATGGCTTCCAGCCCGTTGATTCCCATCACCCGTCTACCTCTCGACCGGAGTGCTTTACTCGTTGAGGCCGCACTCTAGGTGGAGATAGGTCGACCCATGACATCTGCTTGCAACTCATAAGGCCTCCTCGGGGGCGAGATCCAGGTAGTCGAGGTTATGTGACGTCTGACCTACAACATCCTACGTCTATTTGTGGGTAACGTCACTAGGAGGGGAAGTTTCTCGGAAATCACTACGCTGAGTGGCGATCCGTCACGTGATCTCCGCCGCCCTAGGGAATCGTCGTGCATGCCCCCATGGAAGCCTGCTGGACCATCCCAATTGCACGGCGTGCAATTCCAATTCGCTCCGCGAGTGGCACGCCCAGGAGGCCTGTAGTGATCTTCAGCCCGAGGTACCTAACAGCCCCTGCCGCTGCGGTTGTTGCCGCAATTTCTTCAACACTCAACAGGCTCTCCCTCCATGCGCAGGACTCTTCACCTACTCCCCGGGGCGCGATGTGTGAGTCTGCCCACGGAGCACCCCAAGGCCCAGAAGCTGGCGTGGCACCGGAAAACATGAGGCCCACCAGATGGCCGGAGGAAGCTGCGGCGCTGACGTGATCCAGCGCGGTCTGCGCGGATCGCCCCTCAATAGCCGACCGACCCCAGTTGATAGTGCAGCCGGCACGCTCATGGTTGAGGGATTCAAGGACCGCCAGCTCGTCGGTCAGCTCAAGGAAGCCTTTCTCCGGCACCCGCCCGGGACGCGGAGCGTCACAGTGCTCGATGACCAGGTCCGCGCCGGCTGCCTCCATCCCGAGCAGTTCGGTGATGGATCGCTCCAAAGCGACCGCACTGGCAATGGCGCCACGGGGAGCGCTGTGTACCTGAATTGCTGACACCCGCCGTCGCCCACTGGCCTGGGCGGACTCGACAGCCGCCGCCAGGGCGCCCCGGACATCTGAAACGGCGACGGCACGGCCCTCATCATCGATCGACGCCAAACCATACCGCGAGTTGCCTGCAAGCCGGCCCATCACCGTGGGAATGCAGGTGATCACAACATCCCAGCGGTCCGAGATGACGGCGGGCAGGCCTCCCTTCGTGGCGCCGAGGGCGAACCGGTCCCCCAGCGCTTCGGTGAGCGGCATCTCTATGGCGCTCACCGGCTGCAGCGCTTCGAGCGCGCTGTAAGCGCGGGCGAGCTCTGCGTCAGGCAATCCCGCAAAGAGCGCGTAAGCGCCAAGGGTCAGACCGCCCTCCATCATCGAGTTACTCGACCCCGGCGGCTCATTCATGACCGGACCTTCCGATCGAGGCTCCGAAGCAGGGGTTCGTAGTGACGCCTGACAGCGGCGCGGTACTCTTCCACCTCGCCTGCTTCCGCAGCTCGCAACATCTGTTCATGCGCCCGCGCCGTCTGCGTCAGGTCGGTAGGAAGCGACACACCGAGTCGGGGCATCACGGCGTCGTGAACGTCCCAGAAGGCTCCGACCAACGGGCCGATGATCGAGCTGCCGGTCCGTGCGAGAAGGGCCGTGTGAGCGTCGCGGTCGTAGTTTGCAAACATCGATTTCTGGTGGCTGCGTTCGATCATCCGGTTCACCATCACGGTCAACTCGGGGTTGGAGGTATTGGCCCAGTGCGGCAGTGACCTGTTCGGCCATGGAGAGGTCAAGGGACTGCCGGATCTCGACGATCTCATGCAGCGCGCTCAGATCTGCGCCAGGCTGGAGCGTGCCGGCGGAACACGAGGGTTTGCACCAGCGCATTGAGCGACATGCGGCCTACGTACATGCCGTGTCCGTGGCGTACCTCGACTATGCCTAGGGTGGTCAGCGTACAGATAGCTTCGCAGAGGCTGGACCTTGATACGCCCAGGGACAGGCAGAGATCGGCTTCCGTTGGCATGGCATCGCCCACCGCCAACCCCTGAACCAGAATCAGGTCCTTGATCTGGCCGGCGATCTCGTCACTCCGGTTGTGTCCGCGCCTGTGCAATGGGCGCGCAGCCCGCGGTTGCCAACCGGGTGGGGTACCATCAGCCGTCACAGGCCCTCCTTGAAGTAACTTATTGCCAGAATGTCATCCCGGTAGGAGCCCATGTCCTCCGGCTTAGAATGAAGGCTGGAAGTGGCCGAGCGCACGCATGGCCGGGAACGCACCCCACCCTGGAGGTGCGGGTGCGTTACCGGCCATGCTCACAGTCGCTGGTTCTATCGCGCGGCGGAAAGGACTACCCGGTCCCAGCCGACGTACCGGCCTTCGCCGTCAGTGACCGACACTTTCCGCGCGCCCGGCTTTGCGCCTTCAGGGACATTGAAGGTCACCTGCCCGGCGTCGTCGGACTGGAACCAGCCCAGCGGCTCGGTGTTCTCGTGGAGGAAGTACCAGGCACCGGCGTCAGGCAGCGTCAAGGTGACCTCCTGATCGGTAGCGGGCGGGATGAGTGGAGCACCGAAGTCAGCTTCGTTCTTGCGTTGCAGCTGTTGCTCGGTCGGCACATCCGCAGTGAAGCCCGGCTCAACTGAGGTCCTCAGCGGGTAGGCGTCGGCGGTGACCGCACCCTCCGCGCTGCGGCTGCCATTGGCACCGACGACGACGGCGTCGATCGCCTCGATCTCGGCCGCCTCCACCTGGGCTTCCGTCAGTGCAAACGTGCGGGTAACGTCGGTGGATCCTTCAACCGCCAGTTCAGCTACAGCACCGGACCAACCCTCAAGATTAACTTCGGTCAACCGGACATTGCCGCTGTTGGTGATGGTCACACGCTGTGTCACCTGGTCACCGGCGCTGTCCCGGCCATCACCGTCCGTGTCGGCGATTTCGGTTGCGACGGCAGCAGCGGTCAGCTCCGGGTTGCGTTCCTTGAGGTCGGACTCGCCGCCGTTGATGCTCAGTTCCTTACTCGGGAATCCGGACGCGCTCAGCTGCCAGGTAGTCAGCGGCACAAAGAAGCCGTCGGCTGCTTCCTGCTCGGTGACCGTGTGCTTCGGTGTGGAACAGGTGTAATCATCCCCGGCGGGAAGGACAAGGTACCGGCAGTTGCCCGGGCCCGGCGGCACAAACGGAGCGAAGTTGCCCGATGTCGGGACTGTCGCCTCAGTGACCAGACCGGTGTTGGTGACGTGGAAGGAATATGGCACCTGCTCACCCGCCGTGTAAGGGTTCGCTGCCAGATCACGGCTGGTGTCGGTCCGCGAGCCGACGATGTCCGCTGCGAGGGCGTTCGCCTTCCCTGTGGAGTTCAGGAACACGACGTTTCCGGTGTGGGTCACCGACCTTGTCAGGGACCTGTCGGTTGTCGATGTGGATTCGAAGGTTGCCGTCGGAATAAAGTATCCCCGGTCTACATCCTCCTGCGTCACCGTGTGCTTTGGTGTGGTGCAGTTGTAGGCTGCGCCGGGTGCAAGGTTGCGCCAGCGGCAGTTCGGAGCATTGGGCGGTAGGAAACCGATGTCCAGATTACCGGCGGTAGGTACCGCGTCAGTGGTGACCGTGGCGGTCGAGGTGATGCGCAGGTTGTAGCCAACCTGATCCCCCACTTTGTAGGGGTTGGTGTCAACGTCCCTGCTGGTGTCAGCGACCGCGCCCGTGATGCTCAACCCGACGGCGTCGGCTGCGGCCTTGAAGGACCGGCGGGATTCGCCGCCCTGGGCCGACGTGAAGACCGCGTTGAGGGTCGATGCGGCGCCCGGGTTGTCACCGGCCGTCAGTGGCACGGAGATGGTCGCTGATTCGCCCGGCGCGATGGAGGGCACGTCCACAACCGGCGCCGTCCAGCCCTCGGGTGTGTCGATGGTGACTCCGCCGGAGAGGGCAGTCTGCTCCTGGTTGGTGATGGTGACCGGAACGTCAGTTGACTGACCGGCAGCCAATTTCACATCTGGCACCTCGAGCGGGGCGCAGACGTAGTTCAGCCAGGCGTCGTCGAACTTGGCGAAGGTCATTCCGTTGGTGTAGCTGGTCTCGTAGAACAGACCGATCTGGCCGTCCTCCAAGCGCTCCAGCGTGGAGTAGGCGGAGAAACCAGACCGGACGGACCGGACAGAAGGCCAGGTTTCGCCGTCGTCACAGGAAACCCGCACCGAAACATTCGAACGCGAGGACTGGCTGTTGGAGTTGGAGAAGATCAGCTTCTTCGCCTCGGGGGTGCCCTGTGCGGCGTCCGGGAAGAGGCGGGTGATGGAGGCATTGTTGGTGGGATCCGGCAGTTCCAGGTCCTTGGTTACCGGACCGTAGCTGTGTCCACCGTCCGTGGAGATGGCCACCTTCCGGTAGCCTCCGTTGCCGCTGTCCCGCGAGTTCATCATGACGCGGCCGTCGGAGAGTTCGACCGTCTTGTTCTCATCCATCTGGGTGCCGACGTTCTCTCCCTTCTGCCAAGTCAGTCCGTGATTATCCGAGTAGACGCTGTAGGCCTGGATGGTTCGGGTGCCGTCCGCCTGGAGGGTGTCTCCTGCGTACTGCTGGATCAGCCGGCCTGCGTACTGGCCATACTTCAGCTGGATGCCTTGGCCGGAGGTGGCGAAATTGGCGCGGATGTCGCCGGGCGCCGGCGTCAACGGATTACTCCCGGGCTTGGTCACGTCCGTGATCAGTCGCGGCTCGGACCACGTGAGACCACCGTCGCTTGACTCGATCACAGCGGAGCTGATGACCTGCCTGTTCGCGTCGTCATTCCCGAAGGAGCTGCCGTGGAAACCTTGGTCCTTGGAGTAGACAAAGAAGTTGAAAACCTTTCCGGTTTCCTCATCAACCACATAACTGGGATCGCTGTAACCGAACTTGGGCGTCTCCTGACCAGTTGCCGTGACGGAACCGGCAGCGACAACCTTGATGGGCCCCCACGTCTTTCCGCCGTCGGTGCTGCGGCGCTCGACAATGGAGTTCGGGTTGGGGGCATCGGCCGCGTTAAAAGGCCGGCCGTCCCAGGACGCCAGCACCACGCCGTTTCCGAGGTAGGCCAAAGCCGGGATCCGGTAGGAAGCGAACGGACTGATGAGCTCCGCCCCAAGATTTACCTCTGAGAAGGTTCCCGGGGCGTCGCCGGGGGCTTTGGCAGGCACAGGGGCGGCGTTTGCCGCCAGAGATCCTCCGGATACAAGGGAGGCCGCGAGAAGCGCGGCCAATCCCATGCCCGACCGACGGACTGACTGAGGGGAATTTTTCATGAATGACCAGACTTCCTTGTCAGGGATGTTGAGGTGCTACATACAACATCCTATGTCCTATGTGTGAGTTGCGCCACTCTATTGGCTCTTTTTATGCGAACGCCCGGATGAAGGCCCGGTTCCTGTCGTGAATCGCCTGTCGGCTCGTAACCGCTTCTGGGGCGACGAGTTCGAACCCGTGGTACGCACCGAGGTAAACGTGCAATTCCGCGGGAACACCCGACTGCATCAGTCTTGATGCGTAGGAGATGTCCTCGTCCCGAAAGAGATCGAGCTCCCCTACCTGGATGAGTGCCGGCGGGAGACCCGAGAGATCGGTTGCGCGGGCAGGCGCGGCATATTGACTCACATCCTTCCCTCCTGCCGTATCGCCGAGCAGGCATTGCCACGCGAAGCAGTTCCGTTCCCTGCTCCAAGTGGGGATTCCTGAGAATTCCACACTGGATGGTGACTCCTGGCGATCATCGAGCATGGGATACATAAGGTACTGAAAGCAGAGTGGCGGGCCGCCGCGGTCTCTGGCCATCAGTGTCGCGGCGGCAGCAAGCCCGCCACCCGCACTCGATCCACCGATCGCCATTCGGTCTGGATCCACACCGAGAAGGTCAGCCCGGGATGCAGTCCAGATCAGACCTGCGTACGCGTCCTCAACTGGCGTTGGATGCGGATTCTCCGGTGCAAGCCGGTAATCCACCGCGACCACCACGCTCCGCGTCGCAGCGGCCAGCGCAGTACAGTACGACTCGTCCGCCTGTAAGCTGCCAGCAATCATCCCCCCGCCATGAATCCAGTAGATCGCGGGAAATGGTCCGTCTCCGGGCGGGGCGTAGCTCCACAGCGCGAATCCGGGTCCCTCGTGTTCGCGGCGCTGGACGTTGGAAGCGGACGCGTCAAAGGGTGCCAGCAACTCGGCAGCCCGGGCACGGAAGGCCACGAGCTCCTCAACCGTGGTCGCTGGTGGCAGCGCTTTGGAGAAAGCGAGCCCGTCAATCAGCCCAGGGTCAACTCTGGCGTGGAACGCGTCCATCAATCCTGTCCCAGAGCGCGGACAAACCAGCCGGTGATGCTCGCCGGGTGGGTGATCGCGGTTCCGACCACGACGGCGTATGCACCGACGTCGATCGCCTGCCGCGCCTGATCCGGCGTCGAAATCCTGCCCTCGGCGATCACAGGACGGCCCAGGCCGGCAGCCGTCAACCGCTCGAGAAGGTCAAGGTCCGGACCGACGGTCTTCTCCCGCTCCCCCGTGTATCCGGCCAGGGTGGTTCCGATGAGGTCCGCTCCGGCGTCAACCGCGGCTAACGCATCATCGACGGAGCCGCAGTCGGCCATGACTGCCGCGTGGGAGTTGGTGCGTATACCGTCGATGGTCTCAGCGAGGGTCAACCCGTCCGGCCGCGGCCGCCGCGTGCCGTCGAGGGCGACCACGTGCGCTCCTGCGTTCGCGCAGGCAAGGGCATGCCTCAACGTCGGCGTGATGAAAACGCCGTCGTGACCGTCCTTCCACAGCCCGATCACGGGTACCTCGACGGCGGTCCGAACGTGCTGGATGTCCGCTATACCCTGCACCCGCACAGCCGCGGCACCCCCCGCGACAGCGGACTGCGCCACCTGTGCCATGGTTCTGGGATCCCGCATCGGCTCACCGGGATAAGCCTGACAGGAGACAATCAGCCTGCCTTGGAGCTCTTGAAGGTCGATCATCGGCCAACTTTCGCTAGTTTCCTGGTGAGCGGCAGACGGGCAGCGCCTACTATCGCGGCTTTAGTTCCGAGCGCGGCCGGGACAATCGGGATCCCGGACAGCGGTCTGAGCAACTCAACGGCCGCTGCGTGCGACATGGTGTTCCACCACAGGGGTCCGGCGCTGGCCATGCCGCCGCTCACAACGACCACGTCCGGATCCAGCACGTTCGCCAAGCCTCCGATCGCTTGGCCGGCGGCGGCCGCGCCAATGGTCACCGCGCGGTGTGCGGTCGGGTCCCCCGCCGCGGCGCGGGCACACACCTCGCGCGTGTCCTGCGCGGGCGACTCGTCTGAGTTCTGACGCAGGTACGTTTCCAGGATGGCTGGCCCGGACGCGACAGCTTCGACATGCCCGGCCCCGCCACAGCTGCAAGGTCGGCCAATGGTGCCGTTGTACGCATAGGGAGAAGCGATGTGTCCAACGTGGCCTGCGACCGACCGGGCGCCCTGCAATGGGCTTCCATCGACGACGTAGCTGCCACCAACTCCGGTCCCCACCGCAACTAGGAGGGCAGAACGGACCCCCCTCGCTGCGCCGACCCAATACTCGCCGAGAGCGTGCGCATGGACGTCATTTACAGCATCGCACTCGAGGCCGGTGCGGGCAGCAAGCCCTGCGGTGAGTGGGGTTCCGGCCCAGCTGCGGATGGCGTCCGTCGCAGACACCACCGTGCCGGTTCTGGCGTCGATGACGCCGGCAGCGCCTATGCCGATTCCCTCCAACACGATTCCGTCGGCCTCCGCCCGGCCCGCAAGACTGAGCGCCAGCTTGGCGGTGGCGTCCAGGATGACTGCCGCACCGTCGCGGGCGAAGGTCGGAATCTGGTCGCTCACCAACACTTGGCCGTCTTCGTCCACCACACCCGCGGCTGTCTTCGTGCCGCCGAGATCAATGCCCAGTGCGTACCGCATCGGCTAGAGCAAACCGTTCCGCTCAAGGATTGCCCCGATCGCCCTGGTTTCGGATGCGTCCAGCCCCAGCATCGGCGAGGACATCACGTTGGAGTCGATCACGCCCATGAGCATGAGAGCTGTTTTGAACGCACCGAGCCCTGCGGCGCCCGGCGAGACACGACCTGGGGTTGGTGTGTACACGATATTGAAGACATCGGCGAGCCTGTCCTGCTCACGTGCGGCCGCGTCGAAATCTCCAGCCGTGGCGGCGCTGTAGAGCTTCGCGTAACCGGCGGGGTCCACGTTCCCAAGTCCGGGTACCACACCTTGGGCGCCGCCCAACAGTGCACCGTCCACAACCACCTCATGGCCCGTGAAGATGTCGAAGTTGGGAACCTCCTTGGCCTTGATGAGCAGCTGCCGGAACGCCACGTCGTCACCGGATGAGTCCTTCACCCCTGCGATGACACCTTCGCGGCCGAGCCGCACCAGCAGATCGGTCGGCAGCTTGTAGTGCGTACGAACCGGTACGTCGTATGCGAACAGCGGCACGTCGAGCGCCGCGTGAACGTATCGGAAGTGCGTTTCGGTCTCGTTTGCGTCGGAGATCGCATAGTACTGGGAGGTCACCACCAGCGCATCCGCCCCCAGCTCAACCATGCGCCGGCCCTCCTCGATCACCCGGTTAGTGGTTTGCTCGTTCGCGCCGACGATCAACGGCACCTGGCCGGCGTTGACACCGGCGATTGTCCGGACCACGCGTGCCCGCTCGTCGTTGGTGAGGTACGGGACCTCGGCAGAGGAACCGAGGACGAAGAGTCCGCTCACACCGCCGTCGAGCAGGTGCTTGGTCAGCCGTTCGAGGGAGGCAACGTCAATTGCGCCGTCGGCGGAGCGGGGTGTGACCACGGGCGGAATGACGCCATGGAAGCGGGAAGCGGGCGCGGTTGCCACGATATTTCTCCTGGGGATTAGGTGCGATGAAGTAGATGGGTTGATGCTCAGGTGTGAAGCAGGCTTGGCGCTGCCCCAAGCAGTTTTTTGGTGTAATCATTGGTCGGATGATCAAAGATTTGGGTCGCTGGCCCTTCTTCGACGATCTTCCCGAAGTACATGACGCAGATCCGGTCGGAGACGTACCGGACCGTTTGGATGTCATGCGAGATGAAGACCATCCCGAGGTTGAGTTCGCGTTTGAGGTCGGAGAGCAGGTTTAGGACCTGCGCGCGGACTGATACGTCGAGGGCCGACGTCGGCTCATCCGCTACGATCACGGAGGGGCCCAGTGCGAGGGCCCGGGCGATGGCCACGCGCTGGCGCTGGCCCCCGGACACCTGGCTGGGTATCACCTCCGCCGCGGACTGCGGAAGGCCCACGACGCTGAGCAGTTCCCGCACCTTCGCGATGCGGGTGCGCTCGGTGCCGATGCCGTGGATCTGGAGCGGATCGGTGAGGATGTCTTGGATCGTCATCCGCGAGTTCAGCGCAGTTGACGGATCCTGAAATACTACTGAGACATCGCGCCCGAATTGCTTCCGTACGGATTCCTTGCGGGCCATGACCGGCTTGCCGTGGAACAACATTTGCCCTGCGGTAGGTTCCTGTAATCCGACCAGCACCGACGCCAGAGTGGATTTTCCACACCCGGATTCGCCCACGATTCCCACCGTCTCACCGCGCCGGACCTGGAAGTTCACACCATCTACTGCTTTGACGATGTTGGGACGGAACAGGCTCCCGGTACGGGCTCGGTGGTGGACCTTGATGTCCTTCAGTTCCAGGACCGGTGTTGTTTCATTGGTAGTCATCATGCACCTTCGGGGACGTATGCGCTGCGGTTTTTACGAGGGCGTCATCCGGGGACGGCGCAGGATTCATAAGTTCCGGGGTCCTGTGGTGGCTGGCCCAGTAGTGTTCGCCGTTGCCCACGCGGACAAACTGGAGCACCTGGTTGGGGTCAGCGTCTGGGCGGAGGGAGCGTTCGGCAAATCGGTCCCCCGAGGCGAATTCGCGCGGTGACGGGACGGTGCCCTGGATTTGGTGTAGTCGCTCGGCGTCGGCTTCGATGGAGAGGACTGCGCCGAGCAGTCCGCGGGTGTACTCATGCTGCGGATTGCGCAGGAGCTCCGTGGTTTCGGCAGATTCCACAACCTGCCCGGCGTACATCACCGTGACTCGGTGGGCGAGCGAAGCGACAAGTGCAAGGTCGTGGCTGACGAACACCATGGCGAAGCCCAACTGTTCGCGGAGTTCGTTGAGGAGGTCCACTACCTGCTTCTGCACGGTCACGTCCAGGGCCGTCGTCGGCTCATCCGCCACCACGATTTTCGGTGATCGCGACAAGGCCATGGCGATGAGCACGCGCTGTCGCTGCCCGCCCGACAGCTCATGGGGGTAGCTCTTCAAGGTGCGGTCCGGATCCAGCTTGACCAGTTCCAGCAGTTCCCGTGGTGTCTTGCGGCCGTTGCGCTTTGTCAGCTGGGTCAGCTGGTCCTTGATCAGCATGGACGGGTTCAGTGAGCTGAGGGCGTCCTGGTAAACCATGGCGATCTGCTCGCCGCGCAGCCCCCGATACAGGCCCGTCCGTTCCTTCTGGTTGTTCGTGAGCAGTTCCTTGCCGTTGAACTTGATGGAGCCGCTCAGCTGTGCCGACGGCGGCAGGAGCCCCATGATGGCCAGTGAAGTGATCGATTTTCCACAGCCGGATTCCCCCACCAGGCCCATTGTTTCGCCCTCACGGACCGTGAAGTTCACCCGGTCCACGATCGCTGTGTCACCGTAGCGGCCCGGGAAACGGATGGACAGATCCTTCACCTCCAGGATCATCGGCGCATCAGAAGGTACCTGCGGCAAGCGGTCAGTGCGGCTGCTTTCGACCCTGGAGAGCAGCTTGAGTTCCTCTGCAAGCGCTTCAAGGGAACCGGGTTTGTGAATGCTGGCGCCCAGCATCGCAGCCTTCTCGATGACGGCGGCGTCGTCGTCGTGCTGTGCCGGGCCGATTCCTGTCTGCGCCTCTTCGGCATCGAGCACGGACGGCTGTGCAACTGTTACCCGCGCGGTCTCGGTGAGTTGGGCTGCCTTGATCGGCTCTTCCTTCACGGGCGCAGCCTTGCGCAGCTTCGGGTTAACCATGGCGTCCGTCAGGCCTTCGGCCAGGATATTCAGTGCAAGCACGGTAAGGAGGATGGTGATGCCGCCGAAGGTGGTTGGCCACCAGGCTCCACTGAAGACCACGTTGCGCCCGTCGGACATGACGTTGCCCCAGGAGGCAGCCGGCTGCTGGACACCGGCACCCAGGAAGGACAGGGACGCCTCGAGGATGATGGCGTCTGCGACCATGACTGTTGCGAATACCAGTACCGGCGCCGCGGTGTTGCGGGTGATGTGCTTGATGAGTATATAGAAGCGTCCGGCACCGAGGACCCGCTCGGCTCGAACGTAGTCCTCACCATACTGGGCCAGCACATTCGCGCGGACCACGCGGGCAAGCTGCGGGGTGTAGACGATCGCAATGGCCAGGATGATCACCGGCACCGTGGAGCCGAAGATGTTGTTTGAGTGGTCCTTCAGGGCGAACAGCAGTGCGGCGGCCAGCGCGATTCCGGGAAATGCCATGAGGACGTCCATGACGCGCATGATGCCCTCATTGACCCACTTGCGAGAGGTGGCGGCGAGGGCGCCGAGCAGGGCGCCCATGATGACCGCTAGTAGCACGGCTCCCAGGCCGATCGCGATGGACACCCGCGCACCGTACAGAATGCGGGAGAGGACGTCGTAGCTTGAGCCGTCCGTTCCGAAGAGGTGGGGTCCTCCCGGGGGGAGGACCGGAGCAATGGATTCGTTCTCGTCATAGGGCGCCACTAACGGCCCGATAATGGCCACGATGGTGATGAAGATCAGGAAGCCGAGGGCTATCTTGGAGCTGAGGGGGAGCCCCTGGAAGCGGGCTCCGGAGTTGCTCAGGCGGGTAGCCAGTCCGTTTCGCATGGTTATACCGTCCGAATTCGCGGGTTGATGAGCAGGTAGAGGACGTCAACCAGGATGTTGACGAGCACGAAGGCGACGGCGATCGTCAGTACCGCGCCCTGGACGAGGTTGGTGTCCGAGGTGGTCAGCCCGGTCACGATCAGGTCCCCCATGCCGTTGAGGCTGAAGATTTTTTCGATGACAACGGCGCCGCCCAGCAGGTACCCAATGCGGAGGCCCAGTACGGTCACTGGGGTGACGAGGGCGTTCCGGAGGACGTTGCGGGCCACGACTGTGCGGTAGGGCACGCCGTTGCCGATCGCGGTTCGTACGTAATCACGGTCGAGCTCCTCCACCATGGAGGTTCGGACCACGCGGATGAGTGAGGCGGACACCGGGATGCCGAGCGCCAGGGCAGGTAACGCCATGGCGTACATCCACCCGACAAAGCCGTACTGGTCCGCCCAAGCCAGGCCGCCTGTCGGGAAGATGGACCCTTCCGGCAGTGCGAACCACTGGATGAGCAGGATCGCCAGCCAGAATGACGGCGTTGCTATCGCCGCGATGGAGAAGATGCGGATCACCTGGTCCGGCCACCGGTCGCGGTACAGTGCACCCAGTACGCCGAGGATAAGAGAGAGAACAACTGCCAGCACCACGCCGAGCATTGTCAGTTGGAGCGTGACAGGGAAGGCCGAAGCGATTTTGGCGGCCACCGACTCTTCAGGCGGGTTGGTTACGCCGAAGTCCAGCCGGATAATTCCGGCGAGGTAGCGAAGGAACTGCACGATGAGTGGGTCGTTGAGACCGCGCTGCTCCCGCCAAGCGAATTTCATCTCTTCGGACGCGTTCTCGCCGAGAACAGCGGTGGCCCTGTCTGCAGGAATCACCGACAAAACAAGGAACACCATGATGGTGACTCCGAGGAGCATAAACGGCAGCGCCGCAAGTCTTCGCCCCAGGAGGCGGATTAACGTGGTCACGTGTAGAACTCCATACCTTTCGCTGCGAAACGGTGGGACTGCCCGGACGGGGCAGTCCCACCGCCGCGCGGACTAGCTGCGGCCCACTCCAAGAAAGGAGAGGCCTGTGGTCGGAAGCGGCTCGAAATCGACCAGTGCTTCGCTGTCCCACGCGGTGGGCAACTGGCGGTGGAAGATCGGGTATAGGGGTACTTCCTCAGCGACGATGTTGATGATCTCGGCGTGGATAGCCTTCGCTTCGTCATCCTCAAGCTGCGCAGCTTGGTCCAGCTTGGTCTGGACTTCTTTGTACTCAGCAGTTTCGTGCCAGCTGGCGCGGTTTTTCATCCAGGCGTCGCCACGGTAGAACCAGCTCAGCAGGATATCGCCGTCATTACCGAAAACAGAGGGGTCGCCCGGCGCGCAGAGTATGTCGAAGTTTCCGCCGTTGACCTTGTCTGGTGCGTACACTGCTGCGGACTGAAGGATCTCTAGGGTGGTGTTCACGCCGACGGCGTCCCAGGCTTCCTTGATCAGCGGCACAACCTTGGTGACCCAGCCGGTGTCGGTTGAGGTCAGGGTGACGGACAGGTTTCCCGCGCCGGCTTCCTGCAGCAGCGACTTGGCCTTCCCGGCATCGAAGTTGTAGACCGTGGAGGCTTTGTTGTAGGACGGGTGGCCTTCCTGAAAGTAGGAGGTCGCGGGAGCCGCGTTTCCCAGGAGGGCCTTGGTGATGATGTCCTCTGTGTCGAGCGCGTAGTGCAGTGCCTGACGGACACGCTTGTCACCGAATGGCTCCTTGGCGGTGTTGAACAGCAGGAAGAGGAGTCCGAAGGACTGAACGGACTCAACCTCGACCTTGCTTTTCAGCTGGTCGACGTCGAGGTAAGGGACGTCTTCGATGGCCTGGGTGCGGGACGGGATCGAGGCTACGCGGGCGGCAGGATCAGCGATGAGCAGCCAGGTCATGTCCTCGACTCGGGCCGGGAACTTGCCGTTGTAATCGGTGAACTTCTTGAAGACGATTTTGTCTTCCTTGACCGCGGAGACGAGGCTGAACGGACCGGAACCGATAGGTGCCAGGTCGAAGCCTTCCGGGTCCGCTTCAACAGCGGCCTTGGGCACAATTTTAACGACGGAGATGCGGGGTCCGAAGCCGGGGAACGCGTACTTCAGTTTGAACTCGACGGTCTTCTCATCGACAGCGGTCACTGTGTCGATGAACGGAATGAACCCTGCGTACAATGACTCATTCTTGGGGTCAAGGACCCGCTCGAAGGAGAAGACAACGTCTTCAGCAGTGACCGGCTCTCCGTTGTGGAAGGTTGCGCCGTCGCGCAGGGTCACGCGGTAGATGGTGTCGTCAACCTGTTCAGGGTCGGCGGCGGCCAGTGCCAGGTAGGGCTCGCGGGTAGCCGGGTGAAGTTCAACCAGGCCCTCGAAGATATGGATATTGGCGGCCAGCGGCGTAGCGCCGGTTGCCAGCATGGGGTCGAAGCCGGTGGACAACTGGTAAGAGATGCCGGCCTCGATTGACCCGGCTGCCTGTGCATCGCCATTACCGTTGGACCCTGCGGGGCCAGGTGTGCCGCCCGGGCTGCACGCCGAGATGGTTCCGGCGAATGCGGCGGCGGCGCCCATGACCCCAGCCAGTTTCAGGAAACTACGGCGGCTGGAATCCCTCAGCACTCCTGTGGATTCAAAAGTGTTGCTCATCAATGTGCCTCACCATTCAAGTCGGTTATCGGACATGGGATGTCCGATGCTGTTGTAGAACTGTAAGACGCATCACACAGATCGGTCAAGCCGTTCCGCGCGCTCTGTGAATAGCACTGTTGCTCCGCACTGCGCCTAGCGGGATGATCGGACATTGGATAACCTACATCTAGGCGGACTGAGGATTCTCCGGTTCCCCGTCTGCCTGAGAGTGCCCGTGTTTCTGCCCTTTGGATGATTACAAGGAGAGATTATGAGCGTAGAGCTTCCCCTGCGCCAGGCGCGATTCAGCGCCCAAGCCAGGCTTCGCGCGCTGCAGGCGGACATTATGGAGCTCATCCTTGAACGTGGCCTCGAGTCCGGTGACCCGCTTCCCACCGAGAGCGAGCTGGTCACTGTCCTCGGAGTCGGGCGTAATACGCTGCGCGAGTCGCTGAAGGTTCTCCAAGCCCTCGGAGTGGTTGAAATTCGTCACGGGTTTGGCATGTTCGTTGCACCGAGTAACTTCGAAGCACTCACCGACGGTCTCACCTTCCGGGGGCGTCTATCGCTCCGCCACGAAGGAAAGGAAGCGCTTCAGCTGGTTGACGTCCGCCAGGCACTCGAATCGGGGCTTATCGGAGACGCCATGGATGTGATGAGCGCTGAACACCTGGACGTCATCGACGCCACAGTGAAGCGGATGGAAGCGGCGGCCGAGCGTGGTGAGGGGTTCACCGAGATCGATGAAGAATTCCACCGACAGCTATTTGAACCGCTGGCCAACGAATTGTTGTCCAACCTCATGTCAGTCTTCTGGAAGGTCTACCGAAAAATCCACGCCGAGCTCGGTGGTGATCCGGTAGACCTGAGGGAGACGGCAGCGATTCACCGCGACATTTTCACTGCGGTGCAGACCGGTGACAAGGAACTGGCGTCCGAACGGTTGAAGCGGCACTTTGACGGCATTCGTGGTGAGCTTGCGAAGCTCACCACGCACTGAACAAATAATGGAGACGAACACACGCACAATGATGAAACTTGAAGTTTGTCCTGCTGATGCTATCGGTATGGCAGCGGCGCAGACCGTCAAGGAAGTCGTCCTGTCGAAGCCGAATGCAGTTATCGGTTTGGCTACCGGGTCCTCCCCGCTGCCTCTGTACAAGGCGCTGGCTCAGGAGCATCTCGATGTGTCGAATGTGTGCTGGTTCGCCCTCGACGAATACGTCGGACTGCCGCCGGGACACCACCAGAGCTATGCCGAGGTGATTCGGCGCGAGGTAAGCGAGCCTCTGGATCTCGATCCCGCATCCGTCCTCCTCCCAGATGCGCAACGGGCGGACCTCGACGCAGCCGCGGCCGACTATGAGGCGCTTATCCAGCAGGTTGGCGGTATCGACCTGCAGATTCTCGGGATCGGTCACAACGGACATCTTGCCTTCAACGAGCCCGGAACTCCCCTGAATTCAAGGACGCGAGTCGAGGCTCTGGCCGAGAGTACCCGTCAGGCGAACGCCAGGTTCTTCCCGTCCCTTGACGAGGTTCCCACCCACTGCATCACTCAGGGTTTGGCAACGATCCTCGACGCCAAAAAATTACTCCTCGTGGTCCGCGGCGCGGACAAGGCCGACATACTTAATCGAGCACTGACAGGCCCTGTGACGATGGATTGCCCGGGGTCCGTGCTCCAGTTACATCACGATGTTACGGTCCTCGTCGATGAGGCGGCCGCAACAAGGCTCATGCCTGCCGAGAGCGGCGCGCCGGCGTGACCGCAGTCCTCGGCAACATCATCGCGGAAGACAGCACCCAGGTGGGGGCGACAGTCGAAATCTCCGGAAAGACTATCCGCAAAGTACACCGGGGAGTTTCCACTGACGGCGCGGACGGATTGCTCCGGTTGCCGGAGGACAGCATCATAGTTCCCGGCTTTGTTGATCTGCACTGCCATGGCGGGTTCGGGGTCGACTTTTCGACATCAGACGCTGAGGATGCACGGGAGGCCATCTCCCGGATACACGAGGCAGGGACAACAACGCTGCTGGCAAGCTTGGTGACCGCCGAGCCCCAGGCCCTTCTCGCGGGTGCGGAGCGACTAGCCGCCCTGGTTGAGTCCGGAGCCATTGCCGGCATCCACCTAGAAGGCCCATTCCTTTCACATGCCCGGTGCGGCGCGCAGAACTCCGACTGGCTCATCAACCCGGACCTGGACCTCACCCGCGAGCTTGTCCAAGCCGCACGCGGTTCCCTGCGCACCATGACCTTCGCCCCTGAGTTACCGCGCTCGGACGAACTTGTCGACATCCTGGCCTCCCTCGGGGTGGTTCCTTCCATTGGCCACACAGCATCAAGCCCTGAGGTGACGGGCGAGGCTCTTGCCCGGGCATCTCGTGAACTCTCCCGGCACCACAATGGCTCAGGAAGTGTTCCGACAGTCACCCACCTGTTCAACGGCATGGACCCGTTGCATCACCGCTCCCCCGGGGCGCTCTCGGCTTGCCTGCGCGCTGCACGCGCAGGCAAAGCAGTGGTGGAACTCATCGCAGACGACGTTCACCTCGCACCGGAAACCGTTGCAACGATGTTTGAGCTGCTCGGAGCGGCCAACATCGCCCTGGTGACGGATTCGATGGCTGCAGCCGGGCTGTCCGACGGCACCTACAGCCTCGGCCCCTCCCAGATTGAGGTCTCCGGCGGCGTCGCCCGGCTTACTGTCGGCGGATCGCTCGCCGGCGGGACATCAGCCATGTCCGACCTTGTACGGAATGCCGTTAACTCCGGGGTCCCTCTTTACGACGCGCTCCACTCAGCAACCCACGTACCTGCCCGGGTACTAGGTCTCGATGGCCAGGTTGGCGCACTCAAAGCGGGTGCCATGGCGGACCTTGTGGTGCTGAACGAACGGCTGGAGGTCGATGGCGTCATGCGTCATGGCAAGTGGCTGAAAACCCCGAAGCGCTAAGCCATACCTTGAAGCCGTCGCATTCGGACTCAGTGCGCTCGGGTGGAGATCCGTTTTGAAGCCGAACTGGAACCGGGAACCGTTCAAGCGCTCCTCGACGGACCCCGTGAAGTGCTGCTAAACCTCGGAGGTTTCCCTGACACCGGCGGAAGGCGGCCAGCAACAGGGGGCCTCGCCAAGCCAGCCAACGCCCCGATGACAAAGGCTCGTAGACGGCGCACGGCGGGCGCCACCGGAAGATTCAAGGCGGCATCGGCGGCTACCTCGACCTACTCGATGCCCTCGCCAGCCGGAACTCGCGAGGTTTGGTGTTGCCGCATTACTTTTACTCCGAAAGTGTTTTGACGGCAGAGACCAAAGCGTTGAACGGGGCTAACCCGACACGAAAGAGCGAAACTGGACGTACAGGCTGCAAACCAGGCTGACGACGCCTCAACCGTTGCCGACCTATCGGGTGACTAACACCAGGACCGGTCTGAGTTGAGTCTTCACAGGGCCGGCCTTCATCCTCGCGTGCATCGTAAGCTGTAGTCGGCTCACCCACAGGTGGACGGCTTTGAGCTACATCCTCCGGGCTCCACCCGCCCACATGTGGATGACCCGCGCTGGGTCCACTCCTATTTCGCATCGACTGCGTCCCTCTCTTCGGGCGTGGAGCACTCTTCAAACGTATCCGATACGGCTCAACTCAGGCTTGTTGGTCAGTTTCCCTCTAGTCCTCGCAACGGTGTTGAAGGTTGGCAAGCGCGTTTACTCCGTCGGATAGTCCGGGTTAATCAAAATCGAAGAGACCCGCTGGAGGTGGGGTAAGAGGCAGAGGAATACCTGTGGGTTTGTGTTCGCGGGGTGTGCACCCGGCGAAGGGTCCGTCTGGGGCGAAAAGTACGCGCATGGTGGCGTCCGCATGGTCCCGCCACCAGACGATCATTCCGGTGGTGGGGTCCAGCCGGGATGCTTCCCATGCCCGCCATAGCGCGGCGAGCCGGCTGACGGCTTCGGCGTGCATCCACCATTTGCTGCACCAGGTGAACGTGTTGCCGCGGCCTGCGAGGTCGACGGGCCTGCGGTATTGCTGGGCGAGCATTTGAGTGACGAACTGCTCGACGTTTGCGTAGTAAAGGCGTGGTTGCTCGTCCGTCACGTCGTTATTCGCCTCGTCGGCGATGTCGATGTCCAACGGGCTACTCCTTCACCATTGCGGACCACCGGTTGCCGCCACCGGCTGCAGCAGGAGCCGGTTCCACGGTGAGGCCAGCTGCGACGGGTTGGGGGCTGTTGCGGGCAGCCTCTGATGCTGCGACTTTGTCAGCGTAGGGACGGTCACTAACGGGGACGGTGCGGAGCAGGACAGCCCTGGCACCAGAGCCGAGCATCACCGCCCTACCTTTGGGGAGGGCGGCAAGGTCGGCCACTGACAGGATGTCGTCGGTGGAGTCCTGCCGATTGGTGGAGCGACTGTCCTTCTGCTTCGATGTCGACACGGACGTGTACCGGTACTGGCCGATGAGGTCCGAGAGCATCTTCAGGAACTGTTCTTCCTTCACGTTGCCGCCGTAGGTGAAGACGTTCGCTGTGGAGAACAGCTTCTTCATGCCGGATTCGCCCCACACATCGACGCCCTGGGACCAGGACTGCAGGAAGGTGGAGACGACGATCCCGCGGGATCCGTAGTGGCTATACAGGTCGGGCAGGTTCCCCCACCGGCAGACGTTCGCAGCCTCGTCCAGGACACAGACCATGGGGACGGCCAGGCGGCCGCCGCGCTGGGCGACGGCGTATTCTTCGGCAGCGGTTGCCGTAGCTACCGTCAAGGACGTCACGAGGGGCCCGGCGGTTCCGGCGCCTTCCTTCGAGAGCGCGTAAAGCGTGTTCTTCCCTCGTACGAAGTCTTCCGGGATGAATTGGGGTCTGCGGTCTCCTGGACCGGTTGGATTCACCCAGGCGGCGATCTTCTCGTTTTTGAGGCAGGAGGCCATCTGCCGGGCGGTGCCGTAAACGCCCTCGCGCTGCTTGTCGGGGGCAGCGATGACACCACCAATCGAGTCGGCTTCCTTGACCCAGCCGGCTTGGTCGAGGAGTCGGACGGGTTCGTCGTTGGTCGGGCGGGAAAGCCAGCTGTGTACTCGTTCGATGGGCTGTTCGCCGACGGCGGCGGCGAGCAGCAGGCCGGCGAGGAGGTCCTTGCCGGCGGTGTCGAAGTACGCGTCGCCTCCCTTGGCTCCGACTGCCCGTGAGCCGAGCGCGAAGTTGCTCGCCATTTCAGCGGCGCGTTCGCTGTCCGTGACGTAGGTGAGCGGGTTCCACCACCAGGTGGGCTGTTCATTGGCAACCCCTTGCGGATCGAAGATCCACACATCACCGCCTTCGGCGCGGATATCGCGGGTGAGGTCGGAGAGGTCGCGCTTATTCGAGGTTGCAATCACGGGCCCGGGTGCCTCGATGATCGACGGTGCGGCCTGTGTGGTGGTCTTGCCGGTGCGGGTTCCCCAGATCTGCAGGAGGGTGTCTTCCCATGAGGCGTACAGCGTGTTTCCACCGCGGACCATACGCCCGATCATCACGCCGGGGGCGTCGACGCCGAAACGGGCTGCCTTGGCGCGGACCTGCTTCTCTGTGAATGGCCCGACGTCCTTCAGCGAGGCCATCCGCGCCGCGGCACGGTCGTGCTTGACGGCCTTGGCTCCCTTGCGGATGCGGCCGGCGACGAAGAGTACGAACAGTGCAAGCAGGATTACACCGGCTGCAATCAGGAGGTAGATCTCCGTACTGCGCCACGGCAGCGCACCGGTGAAGGTGCCCAGTGCCCGTGGCCAGAAGTCCGCAGGAAGACCCTCAGGACGAGGCGCCAGCTGATCGCCGAGCGTATTGAGACCGTACAAGGCGGAGGGGACGCCGATGAGGGCGGTGATCAGCAGAGCCAGAAGCGCGGCCTCTCCAGCCGATCCTCCCTTGTGCTTGCGGTCCAGAGAGCTCACAGTTCACCCCGTTCCTGGGCGGCGGTGCGTTTGGCTTCGTGCCACTTCTTTTCGGTGTCGTGCACGCGGGATAGGCGCTCACTTGGAGTGAATTCCATCCTGAATGGGATTCCGGCACGGGAGCCGACCTTGATGAAGAACTTTCCTTGACCAGGTGGCGGTTCAGTCGTGCGGTCGTTGTAGTACCAGGCGGCGTTGTCAGCGTCCTGCAGCCACGCGGCCAGCTCATCGTCGGTGAACGCTTCGCCTGTGCGCTGGAAAACGTCGTCATTGGTGTAGTGCGTCTTTTCGTCCTTTGAACGGTTCCACGCCGGCGGGTCCTGCCATGTCGCCAACTGCTCCTGTTCGCGCACACTGAGCTCTACGGATTGGGTCAGCAGAGGCATTTCCGAGCGAGCGAGTCCTCCGAGGATTTTGATGCCGCAACGGTCCATGATGCCTTTGGCTTTGTGCCGGTCGGCTTCGTCCTTGACTGCTTGCAGGTCGGACGGAGTGTGAGAAGCCATGATCTGGCCCACTCCCCACTCGCGGTTCAGGCGGGTGAGGGCATTGACCTGGTCGACGATGCCGGGTCCGGCGGCGAGGGTGTTCCACAGCTCGTCGAGGATGATGAGGAATCGTTGGCGTTCAATCACGCCGTCGTCGGCAAGCATGTTCGATGTCGTGACTGTTCCGATGCCGGCCGCCCAGCAGGCCATGAGCGTCGCCGCCCGTAGATCGGTTTCCGTCTGGGAGATCCTGGACAGGTCGAACACCATGGGTTTGCTGGCATCAATCCTGTGCGTTGAGGGCCGGGAGAACATGTCACCGAACGCGCCGGCACCGCAGAGGCTGTTCAGGGAGGATTCCAGCCCTTCGGTGATGGCGTCGTAGCGTTCGTCGTTGCCCCGGTCCAGGGCGACCTCCCGCACTTCGACGGGTCGGTCTTTCAGGACCTGGCGGAGGTCGGACATGAGCGGGATGGTTCCGGCAGCGTTGTGGTGCGATTCGAGGACGAGGAGGCACCGGTCGAGGATGGCACCTTCACGCTCATCGAGCGGAGTTTTGCGGAGGATTGAGATCAGTGCAGCGATGGTTCCACGTCGACGTGCGTGCAGCTCGGTGAGTAGCTCCTCACGTTTGGCTGGCGACAGAAGCTCGGTCGCCGCCAGGGCACCAGCATCATCGAGAGGGTTGATGTGTCCGACCCCGCGCCCCAACGGCAAGGGGGAGCCTCCAAGTTCCTCGATCATGCCCACGTGCTCTCCCTTGATGTCTCCAAGGATCAGTGGATTCACGCCGAATGCGCAGAGACCGATGGCCATGCGCCGCAGGAGCGAGGACTTACCCAGTCCGGGGTTGGCCATGACGAACGCGGAAGGATTGGAAATGAGCCGGACGTTTTTGAACCACGAGATGGGGTCGCAGCAGACCGGCTCGTTGGACAGGAGGTTCCGGCCGAGCGGCACACCTTCAAGGGGTGCACCGCCGCCCATCGGGAACGGGTACAGGCCACACACCTGGTAGTTCGTTCCGCGCATCTCCCGCACAGGATGCAGCAGTTGTGCCTCTCCGAGACCCCTGCCTTTGAACCCCCTCGGGCCCGGTCGTTTTACAACTGATGATGTGGTTCGGCGGGCACGTGTCTTCCCGGTACTCTTGGCAGGTTTTTGTGGATCGGTTGGCCTTGTCTGCGCGGGTGCTGCTTTGTGGGCGGTCATCAGAGTGCGTCCCGTACGGTCTTGGGTAGTGCCAGGTGGTCTGGAATGACGATGCCAAGCGGTAGGCCAGCCGCGAAGGTCGAATCCTGGGCGCCGTAGGCTTCCTCGAGTCGGATACGGGCGGATGCGCCGAGGTTTTCGATAGCGGCTTCAGCTTCGGGTAGGTCCTGCTTCGAGCGGACGGTCGCGGTAACGATCATCGCGAAGTTGAGCAGGCCCGCTCCATCGGCTTCCTCCTCGGCTGTGGCGCGGGCGGCCCTGGTCTCGCGGGTATCGCGGGAGGTGGTGCGGTTGCGTGAGGAGGCGTTGAAGGTGGCGGTGTTGACGTCGTTCTCCACGAGCTGGGCAGCGCGGGCGGCGTCAATCGGCCGGTACAGCATGGTGACGCGCTTGCGAACGACTTCAGGGCTTGGCGCGACCAAGGCCTGCAGGACATTCGCCTGGACCGTGGAGCGGGGCGGTACGGACATGGCCCATGACTTCGACCACGCATTGTTGTGGTGGTAGCTGTCCCAGAACGTATCGGCGGCCTGCGGGCCGACCTCGCTCCAGTTCAACAGGGGCGCTTTACCTTCGGCGTGAGCCCGATCGAACAGGACCGCCTCGGCAGGGTCATAGGCCACCCGGATGACTTCGCATAGTTCCTGAGCGGTTAGCGGCATTGCGACGCCGGCTCCGGTATTGCTGAGGCTGGCAGTGATATTCGGTAGACGCGCAGCCAGGTCGTTTGCTACCTCGTCGGCCTTGCGGATACGACCACCGGAGCGCAGCGCGGCACGGAATGTCACCGCGATGTAAGCGCGGGTCACTGTGGCGCCGGTAGGCAGAGCGGCGACGGTTTCTTGAATGACGGTCCGGGCGAATTCGGGCGCGTTCGGATCGATACGGCTTTCGACCTTGCGGGCGAGACGGAAACCGGAATCCGGCGCTGTTTCTATCGTTACGGAGGCTGCGATCAGGCCCGGTTCGTCAGTGAGAATGCCCAGCCAATGCGACCAACGATCGACCCAGCGGTTGATTTGATCCTGGTCGACCATGCCGCCACCGTCCGGTTCGGACCCCAGAACCACGGTGTAGTGGTTCTGTTGAGGAACGTGCAGGAGGGCGAAAGGCCGCCCGTAAGCGTCGGTGTGCTCGCTGATGGTCGATCGTGCCGAGATGCCCGGCAGTGTGGTTGTCCCGCTCGGCACCCGGCTGATAGGGCCGGCACGGTAAACGTTGGCTCCGGTGTACTGGGCGTTCATCCATCCAAAGCGGCGGAATATGCGCTCGATCAACGTCCGGCCGTGCTTGTTTTTTTGCAGTGAGAGCAGCAGAACCGCAGCGATGATGGCTTCGAACAGGAGGGCGGCTGCCCACAGGTTGAGCATCATCAAGATCACCCCGCCGATCACGCCGAGGACCAGGACGACAGTGCCGGCAGTTGACAGGCCGGCTAGACCCTTGCTGGTCGGCACCCGGTAGTTGCCGTAGCTGCGAGGGCGGACGTCGGGAGTATCAGCTTCGGTTTGAGCCATTAGGACGATCCTCGTTTCCGGTGTTGCTCGAAATTTCATTCTTCATCTGCTGTGCCTGCTTCTGAATCTGTGCGGCACCTTGCTCTAAAGCAGCACCGGCAATTCCCGCGCCAGCACCCCTCGCGCCAGACGGGCTCGCGCCGCCTCCAGCTGGTGGTGCAGCAGCTTCCTGTCCGGATCTGTTGGCTCCTAACCCTCCGTCAGCTGCCGGAGATGGCTTTGCCGGACTTCCCGGCCCGCTCTGCGCCACTGAAGTTGAACCTTGCTGGGCCTCTTCATGGACGGCACCAGAGACGGCCTCGCCACCTTTCTTCACTGCCTCTGTGGCGGCGACGGCAGCTCCAGCGGCTGGAATCGCTTTGGCTGCTGCGCCACCAGCTCCTGCGCCTGAGGTTGCCGGTGCGGGCGAGGATGGACTCTTTGATGACGGTCCTTGGGATGGGGTTGGGGCACTTCCAAAGCCCTGGCGGGTGCGTGCTAGTCGTGACGCGCCCTGGGGAATCGCTGCACCAAGTGCGGCCATCCCCATCGCGCCGGAGGCGCCGCCGCCCGAGGACGACATCGAGCCGAGAACAGGGCTCAGAAAACCAATGAGCACGGGGAGTGCGACGACGGACGCAATGATTAGGATCAGCCCTGCGGAGAACTGCAAGAGTTCCTGTCCTGAAAAAATCCCGGTGGTGGTCAGAGTGATGCCAGTTGCGTAAATCACCGCAGCGGCCGGTTTGTAGAAGGCGAAGGCCAGGGTCCAGGCAACGATTTTGCTGAACCAGGTCTTCCCTGTCTCAGTATTCATAAACGCTGCCGAGAGCGGGAGAACCCCGGCGATCAAGAACAGCATCGCGGTCCGTAGCACCATCAACATGATTTGCGCGATATTGATGCACACGGCGACGATTCCGCCGATGATGATGAGCATCTGATTACCACCCAGAAAGGTGGTGCTCGTGCCCGGCATGATTCCTAACAACAGTTGGACATCAGCTTGAAAGTCATCACCGATGCCAGCGGCGATGATCTGCTCGGCCAGAGCGTCTGTGGCCTCGAGCAGAACGTTCAGTAATGCGACGCCGGAGGCTGTCACGATCGCGAGTGTAAGGAGCCCCTTCAACAGCTCCTGCGCCGGTTCTCCGCGCTGAGTCCACACGATCCGCACGCCGGCAACAACCATGCTCAGCGCCGCCAGAGCGAGCGTTAGATAGAAGGTCTGGTCTTGGATGAAGCCAACCGCGGCTACGGAGGACGCTGCGCGTTGGGGAACAATGAATCCCGCGAGGGAAGTCGCTCCACCGATGAGCGCGGTTGCCCCGAAGAGAAGTGTTGCCTTGTTGACGAGGCCCGAACCATCACCGCGGCGGGCGTTGGTCACCAAGGTGATGGCCAGCAAGATGATGGCGATCGCGCTGACCCCCATACCAATCCACGTCACGTATCCGAGGAAGGTCGCGACTTTATCGTTGAAGGCCCCACCTGCGGGCACCTCAGCCGATCCAGTGGCCGCCGTCGTCAGGTCCGGAGCTTCAATCGTCGTCCACAGAGCACCAAGCTCGGCGATCGTCGAAATGAGTGCAACTGTCACAGCATCGGCAATAGCTTCCAGCGCATTACCCGCGGCGCCCGAAACAGCGTCGCCGACGATATCTTTAACTCCGCAGACAATGCTGGCGGGTCCGCAGTTCTCGTCAGCGGGAACCTCAGGCATTATCAGGACCCCACGGTATATATCCGGACAGGTCGGAAATTTGGCCTTGCACAGGGCCACTGGTCCCGTCGTCCTTGTACTTCACATGCCAGTCACCCTGATGCCATTCCACAGTCAAAGAACTTGTGAGGTAGAGGAGCTCAGAACCGCTGTCGCCCGAGGCGACAACCTCGACTGTCGCCTGGTTCCCGTCGTAAGAAAGGAGGCGGAAACCTTCAAATTTGATCGGCGGAGCAGCACCGCCAGTCGAATCGATCTGTCGCTCGTAACGCTCCATGTTCAAGTCTTTACCCGGCCCTTCCAGAGACAGGGCTCGGGCAGTTGCGACCAGCAGCTCGGGATCTCCACTTGCGGCGAGCATGCCGGTTACGGCGAGGAGAGCGCCTTCTGGTGTGCGGGAGTAGCACGAGCGAACGCCCGTTTGTTCATCGACGACACCGGGCCCGTGCTCAGTCGACTTGGGGGCTGCCACACCGCCCAGAAACTTCCATTCCACATCATCAGGTGCGGCAGTCAGGGTTGTTCCACCGGTAGCGTCCAATCCGCATATGGATTCATCGGAGACTGGTTCCGGCGCAGCTGAGGTGGAGGGTGCGGACGCTTGTTGTTGTACCGGAGGCGCAGACTCTGACTCTTCGTTATTGCCCAGAAAGGTGAAGAGGATGATGCCCACCCCGACCAATAGGACAACGGCTATTGCGGAGATGATGAAGGTGGGCTTGGTCCACCACGCATTGTCGGTTTCTTCTTCTGTTCCCGCCATGGCTGCTCCTGTAGGTGAGACTGGTTTGCGGGGTTGATCAGGCGCCCGAGATGAAGGTAATGAGTGACGCTCCACCGGTGACCATCGACACTGCGAGGACGATCTTGATGACGCTGGAGATCTCTTCCGTGGTTTCACCACGGCGTGCGTCGAAGGCCATCTTTCCGCCCACGACGAGCAGGCCAAGAACACAGACGCCCAGCGCGATCCACTTTCCGACACCCACCATGCGGTTCCAGGCTTCACCGATGCCCGGAGGTGCCAACGGGTCGGAGTCGGGCAGCACACCGGCGTTGATGATGACGTCCTGGGTCATAAGAAGCAGTTCCATAGGTCTAGTCCCCTTTAGCTCTGATGGTGGTGTTGATGACCTCACGAAGATTGGTGAGGACTTTTCTTGGCTCGCTGGCCAGCGACTCGGGGTCAACTGATCCTGCGAGGCGAAGCTCTTCTATCCAGGGCAAAACCCACGTCCGTGGGACACCGCCGGCAGTGATGCGTGTTTGGTTGTGCAAGGCTTTCGGTGTCTTACCCGGAGCGTCTGCGATCACCACAAGTCCGAGCAACGTGATGGTCGGGTGCGATCCCGCAGCCCAATCACGCGCTGCAAGCTGGGCGGCTTTAAGACCACGGTGGTTCTGCCGGGCGACCAGGAAAACCTGAGCAGGCTCGATGGAGGGGTCAGCAGCGGAGCGAGAGGGCCAGCGGTGATGACACGCCACTCCCCCAAGCAAATCGGCCAGAGTACTTTCCCCCGCTCCCCCATGGGCGCCGAGCCAGAACACGTCCGAACTGTCCGTCAGGAATCTCGCCATGCCCTCGCCGGCGGCCAAGCCGAGAAGGCCTTGTTGCGGGCCCGCCACACCTCTGAGAACTTCTACAGCGTCGCGGAACTCGGTCTCGGTGACCACCGGAGCGATAGCAGGCTCCTGTGTCACGTAATCGCCCCAGCGATTAACCATCTACTTTTGCCCCCATAACGACCATAGACTCGACCGGGACCATAGTAGACACAATCTGAGGCGGATTACTACTAAATGTTTACTCCAATGTACTTTTCTTTACAATCACTGCACATCGTGTATCGTGCTGACCATGGAGGTTGGGGTGGTCATAGTGTCTAAGGCACTGGACGACCTCTTCGACGCTTTGCCGCCGCGGCTCAGTATTGAACAGCTCACCGACCTTCTCGGGCTCTCCGATAAGCAGGTGACGTATCGGTGGCTGCGTGAAGGCAGGGTGCCGGCTATCAAGCTGGGCGGGTCGTGGCTGATCCTGCGTGATGACGTCAAAGAGCACCTCAACAGCCACTACAACATTCCGCGATCAGGCGCTTCGGCGGCGATCGAAGGAACTCCACCAGACGACGTTTAGGGGAAAAGGCGATGGCGGAAGCTTTGAGTAGGCCAATATGCACGGCGACGATCGGTGACGATGACACCGTCATGGTTGTGATCGATGGCGTCGAACGGCAGTGCGATTCCATGCCTGAAGCGATTACCTACCTCGCCGATACGGCCAAGGACCTTGGCCGGCCCCTCAAAGTGACAGCCATCGACCCTTCCTCCCCCACCAACCCGGAGTCATTCCTGATCGTCGACGTCGACGGTTCCGTGGTGGAAGACTCTTCCGTGCGCACCAAGCGCGCACCGCGGCGCGGGGTACTGCATGTGGCTCAAGCAGGAACCTCCGGACGCTCGGACACTTCAGCTGCAGGCAACGTCGCTGTGGACGTGACCGCCGCTGATGAGTCCCCCACCGCCGAGCAGACCATCGTTGAGGAACCGGCGCGGAATGAACCAGCGGTGGCCGCCGCCGAAACCGAGCACGAACCACTTCCATCAGTAGCACCAGCCGCTGTGCCCGCTGCCATCCAGGTCGAACCTGATGACCCGCGCATCCGGTTGCGTCCGGAGATCCCTGCAGAGAAAGCGCTAACCCCGGCCCGAGAGGGATGGCGTGGCTGGATGAACGCGGCCTTCAAGATCAACCTGGCGCCCACGGCCGCGGAACAGGCAAACCGCGACCGGCGCCGACGCATCCAGCGCCCCCTCGAATCACACCGCACAGTCGCTGTGGTCCAGCTCAAGGGCGGGGCCACAAAAACAACGGTCGCCTACCACCTCGCGGCGACCTACGGGCGGATCCGCGGCGGCAACATCCTCGCCGGTGAGTTCAACGAGAACCAAGGAACACTTGGCGAACGAGCTCTCGCTGGCTCCCACGACCGGACAACGCTGGATCTGATCCGGAACCTGGGCTCGGTAACCCGCCGTACCAGCGACCTCGTTCGCTACGTCCGGCCGCAGGGCGATGACAGGATCCACGTTCTCGCGTCCCCTCCGGAAGGAGCCGACCGGCGGCGGGTCGACGGCAACTCCGTCAAGGCAGCACATGACGTGCTGCTCTCGCTGTACAGCCTGATCCTGCTCGATACAGGCAACTCCGCTCAGGCATCGACATGGCGCGCCGCCGTCGACGTCGCAGATTCCCTCGTCTTCGTTGCACAGAACAAAGCCGACGACTGCCGCCTTCTCGAAGCAACCGTCGAGGGAGTCAAAGCAGAAGGACACGGCGACAAGCTCGCGCGGTCGATCCTCGTAGTCACCAACACCGCACAACCAAACGCGGAACGCCTCGCGTGGCTGCAGGAGTACGGCAAGACCATCGGCCTCGCCGCGGTCGCAGTTGTCCCCTTCGACCGGTCCCTCCAAGAGGGTATGGCCTTCAACTACGACATCCTCAACCCAGCCACCTGGCATGCGTACGAGTCAGCCACCGCCGACCTCACCGACCAGCTGTAAACAGAGAGCACCACGTCCCAAAAGTCTCCTTCAGTCTCAGAAGTCTCATTCAACGGGTAGGGAAACCATGTCCAGGGGGAAAGCTGTCGGGTGCGCTGTAACCGCACTCGTCGTTGCGCCTGTCGGCGCTGTCATGGCGCTCGTCTTCCTTGCCACGAGCATCGCTGAGGACGAGGAAGCTCAGCAGCTGGAGCGCGCCTCCTGCGTTGTCGCCGATAGCGGGAACGACTCCCTTCCCTCCGTGCCTAATGGGTGGGGTCCCCTGGTTGAAAATGCCGCTAAAACGGCTGGCCTTCCCGCAAGCGTGGTCGCTGCGCAGCTAGCCCAAGAGTCAGGATGGCAGGAAGACGCCCGCAGCCACGCCGGCGCTCAAGGCGTCGCGCAATTCATGCCAGCAACCTGGGCCACTTACGGCAACGGCGGAGACCCATTCTCGGCAAGTGACGCGATACCGGCCTACGGACGCTACATGTCCGCACTGATGAAAGAAGTCCAGGCGCTAGCCAAGGACGATGCTGACCTCCTCGTACGTCTTACGCTCGCCGCCTACAACGCCGGCCCCGGCGCGGTCCGACAACATCAAGGAATTCCCCCCTTTCAGGAGACGCAGCAGTACGTCAACAGCATTTTCGACAACGCGCAAAGCAGGTTCTCCATGGAATGCAAGGCACCCACCGGAGCCAGAACATGGGACGGCGACCTCGGCGACGGGGAATGGACCACTCCCCTACCCGGAGGGAGATTCACCTCCGGATACGGGCAACGCAACGTACCCGGACTTCCCGATTGGGCACAGAACCACGTCGGTGTGGATATCGCCACACCCGGCGCTGGACACGGCGACGGAGGAACCATCATCGCCCCAACCGACCTGCGTATCACCGGAATCAATGACAAAGACGGTTGCGTAATCGCCAAAGAGAACGGCGACGACCCAGATTTTGGATTCGCGTTCTGCCACCTCAACGACTACGGCGTCGACACAGGAGACCAGCTCGAACGAGGCGACGTGATCGGGACCGAGGGCAACAAAGCCGCGCTCGGGTCCGTCCCGACGCATCTCCACCTTGAGCTCTACGCGCCGGATGCTCCCGACCTCGTATTCCCCTATGAGGGCTACAACATCGACCCCGAACCCATCCTCAGAGAAAAAGGAGCGTGGCCACAGTGACAAAGCCCCGCCCATACCAATCAACCGTCGCCGGTGTCTGCACCAGTCTGGCCCTCACGCTCACCGCCTGCGGACCCAGCGAGGATCACACCGGAGCAGCATCCGAGATCACGGCCCCGGCCACCTCCGAACCGGCTACCGCCGCGCCCACACCGGGCGAGGGTAGTTTCGTAGCAGCGTCAGAAGCAGACCGTTCCGATGCTGATTCAACCGCAGAAGTCGCAGCGCTGATGCTCCATTCCTGGGACACCACCACGGACCACACCCAGACAGCAGCGGCCGTCCGCGCCAAACCACTCATGAGCGAGGACTGGGCAGCCCACCAGATCGAACCCAAACGGAACGCTGCCCAAGGCGCCTGGCTCGAACCAGCCGAACACCGGGCATACAGCTCTCCCTCTATCGTTCCTGCGCCGGGCGACGTGTCCGAAGACGTCGCCGAGGACAAAGCAATCCGCGCATACGACGTCCGGTGGCGCTGGGAAAGCCGAGACGGAGAAGAGCTGACCGACACCGGCCAGCGAATCGTCACCGTCTACCTGGAGAAACACGACGAACATTGGTACGTCGTAGGACACCAGTTTCAGGACATGAGCGAATGACTTATGCATCTGGGGCAGTACCACTTGGAGTGAAGCTGACCCGCGAGGAAGCCAGCGGTATCCGGCGCGAAGCCCCTACATTCCCAACCATGGTTCCCGCCGGTGGCTGCACTCGCGAACGGCTTGTAAGTACTGAGACCATCCAAATTGGGGCGACACGCCGAAGACGGCAATTTTTTGGGAGAGGATCCGTCGTGCCGAGATGTTGGTCAGGATCGGGGCGTGAGTTGCGCGCCGAACATGCCAGGCGAGGTGAGAAGGGTTCCATTACTTCCGCTTCACGGCTTGCCCGGCGAATAACAGGGCACCAGCAGGTTTCTTTATCTGTTTTCAGTATTGGTTCCATTACTAACATTGGAACCTCGCCCCAGTCTGCGGGTAGGTATGAGGGTCCCTGCTGGAAGCAGGCGCTGCTTCCGCGCCAATACTGGGAAGAAGGGTCAGGAGTATCCGGACACGAGGAGCTGTCGAAGGTCCCACACAATGGCGAAGGACTTTGGTACTTTGCTCATGAGTTGAAAACAGTAATCGGTTCAGCCCTTCTAGGGAATGCAATACGAGGCTCAACTCATGAGGATCCGCCGTGCGAATCACCGGCCAGCTACAGGTCGGACGGACGCACTGACGTAAAGGACAGATGGACGATGGCTACATCAGGACATCCCCGCGGAGGCGGGCGCCCAAGCAAGGGACCTCGTCAGTTCGTGGGCGGCAAGGTTCCCACGCGTATGGCTGAGCAGGTTGCTCAAGCAGCCGAGCTCGAGGGTCTGACCATCACCGACTTCATAGAGTCTGCTTTGGCTATGCGCCTGCAGCATGTCGATCTGACCGCACGAGATAATCAGGAGGAACTGCCTATCGCAGTGGCCTCTTAACGCATAAAGAGGCCCGCACATGGCGGGCCTCTTATGACGAAGTTGCAGCCCTTCACCTAAATGCTTGCCGGCGACCAGGTGAAAAGCCAGTACAGATCCCTCACGGGATTTGCGTCAGATAAGTCCGAGGGCTTATCTGTTCCCCCTCATCGGAAGGAACATCCTCATCGTACAGCAGCGCATCTTCGCGCGCCCAGAACATTCAGAAACGGGCGCCCCGCGTGTCGCCTTGGTCAAAGATGACCCCGCGACCGTATTTGCAGCACTCGCGCCACTCCTGGCCGGGCAACCCCGCATCCGCATCTCCAAGGACGGAGGCCGGAGTTACCCCCTGCACAACGAGCGGGACCTGACCGATAAAGCACCTACTATGCCGGCAGCAGTACGCATCTTCGGCAAGGACGGGACCTGCCGAGCGCTCTTTTTCGACTTCGACTCATCCGTGGATGGCATCGACCGAGTGGACGCCGAGGTTCACCTCTTCACCAGCTGGCTGTACAAGCACAGCATCCGCTGGATCGCCGACCACTCCCCCAACGGCGGACGCCACATCTACGTACCGCTCGCTGAACGCCTACCCTTCCATGAGGCCCGTGAGCTTGTCGAAGCCATAGGCACCCGATACCGAAGCCTGGATAAGTCCCCCCACCAGAGTATCGACCGCGGATGCATGCGCACCCCTGGTGCCATACACAAGCGCGGCGGCTACCAGATACTCGATATGAGTCTTTCCATGGCCTACGACATCGCGCGCCGGCCCAACGCCGCTCGACTGATCCAGTCCCTCAGGAACGACCTTCAGGCGGAGATAGCCGGTGTGCGCGCGCTCCGGCTCGAACAGGCCTATGAGGGGCCCAAGGACGACGGAGCAAAGATCGACGGCCCGCACCACCGGATGTCACGTCGGATGCTCGACATCGCCACCAAGGGGATGTACGACACAGCACGCTACAGCTCGCCCTCTGAGGCGCGTCAGGCCGTCCTGGTTGCAGCGGCCGCCGCTGGGTTGTCCATGACGGACGTCGACCGGCGGATGAAGCAGGGGCTCTGGCCAGGGCTAGCGCAGTTCTTTGCCCGGTACGCCCCCTCTCACCGGTCGACGGCGCTCAAGCGCGACTGGGACAAAGCCATCGGGCACGTCAGAGCAAATCAGAAGCTCCACAAAGACGGTGAGAACAATGTCCGTAAATACCCCACAAGCCAGCCATATACACAGCGCCAGGGGTTACTGGGTTCTCCTACCGTTGGTTCCGATCACGAGCACAGATTCATCCGGACCTGGCGCAATGCCCTGGCTATCGCTGAAGTACGTTACCGAGGCAGTCGTCAGGGATTAGCACGCAGGATGGTCCTTCGCGCCTTGGGCGCCGCAGCACATATCACCGGCAGCAGGTTCATCGAGTTCGGTGTCCGCTCGATCGCTGTAGCCACCGGAATGGACCACACCACGGTGGCCGCCCATCTGAGGGCCCTCCGCCACGAACCGGAACCGCTCATCACCCAGGTCGTCGAAGCCAAGGGAACCCACGCCGATCAGTACATGCTCACGCTTCCGGCAGATCTTCAGAGCGCTGCAGAAGCGATGTCCTGGCGCGCCGGCAAACTCCACTCGCTCCGGCCAGCCTTCAGGGAGCTCGGGCTGCCATCTGCGTTCGTGTACGAGGCGCTCGAGCACTCCCCCACTCCCCTATCGACCACGCAGCTGGTGGAAGCAACGGCGCTGAGCCGGACAGCGGTCACCGAGGCGCTGGAGATCCTCGCCGCCTGGAAGCTGGTATCTCGGGGCGGTCCGGAAAATCGCGGCTGGTCGATCGACCCGTCCTGCAGTCTGGCCTGGCTTGCCGAGTACCTGGGCGTCATCGACAACGTCACAGCCCAGATCACTCGCTACCGGGAGGAACGTGCGGCCTGGCACTCCTGGCTTGCCGGACGCGCCATCGAAGGGCAACCACTCCTCTCCCCCGGCGACTCTTATCCCTGGCGTCTCGCTGAGCCTCCCCCAGATGATTGGGAGCTCTCGGAGATGGCGTTCCGGCTTACCGGATAAAACTACCGTTACTTCCGATACCACCATTGGTGACAACGGTGACATTGGTTCCGCTCCCCCAATATGCCTCCCCGCCGCGGCACCGCGCCTGGTGAGACCGGTGTAAAACTTCCATTACTTCTGAAGCTTCCGAAACTGGCATAGCTTCCACATGGAGCAACGGCACCATTGGAACCATTAGTTGAAATGGAAGTTTCGGCACCAACGGTCCCGTTACACCTATTTAAGGCTGCCACCGAAACGTCCATTACTTCCGAAGATCCTGATGAACGGCTCACGACCAACACCTGGTCAGCGAAACGCCACGCGCTGCACACGCCGGCCAAGCCCATCGCGGACAGGACGAGTCCAGCTTGGATTGCCGTCAGCCTCCGGCCGGCAGCTTCCCGAACCCTGGTGCCTACAGCGGCCCGGACCGAACACCTGCTCGAAGGGCGGTCTGGAGGAAGTAATGGTTCCATTGCTCACATTGGTAGTGGTTGTGAAAGGTAATGGAAGTTGCGGTAGCAATACTCCCGATACTGCCAAAGCTTCCGACGGTAGTAAGGGGAGTTATGGAAGTTATGGTGGCATAAGAAGTAAAGGGAGTGCAAGAAGTATCGGAAGTAATCTAGCCGACCTCCTCCTACTTCCAGAAGCAGAATGCGGGGCGCTGGACTCAGGTCAGCCCGGCAACGTGGTGTCGAATCGCTCCGGAAAGTAATGGAAGTTTTGCTTCCGTATGCAGGAGTCCCTGCGGAGAATGCAGGCGTAGAACCACACTGATAGCCGCAGTCTCGGGCGTTTTCAATAATGGAAGCGTTGCTGACGTTTCACTGTCTCCGGTCGGAGCGAGCCGCGGTAGTAATGGAAGTATCGGCACCGAAGAGACCGTTGGAAGCATTGGTTCCATTTCACGTCCCGCTAAACGTTACCAACGGTAGTAATGGAAGTAAAAAACATTGGTAGTAAGGCTTTCAATAGAACCAACGGGTACATAACATCCGTTACTACCAATACTTCCATTGGTAGTAACAGCACCATAGTTTCCAAAGCTACCGACGTGAGTAATGGAAGTTCGACTACCATTACTCCGTCGTCCCGCGTGGCGAGGAGTGGGAACGGCCGGTCGGCACTACTGTGAAGAAAAATCGGTCTTGCCGGCCCGGTTCGTCCCTGACCAGGACGCTTCCTGTCAGTCTCGGCTCGACCGCAGCGCGCGACTAGGGAAGGTACTGGCAGATGTCGGCGAGAATCATTGCAGTTTGCAACCAGAAGGGCGGGGTCGGTAAGACTACCGTCGTCACCGGGCTCGCCGAGTCGTTCTCCCAGAAGCTCGGCAAATCCGTTCTAGTGATCGACGCAGACCCTCAACGGAACACCACTTCGGCGATGGGCGTGACCGAGCCAGAGTTCACCCTGAATGACGTCCTCTATGGGGATCCGGACAACAACCAGAAGATTGCCCCTGGCGTAGCCGGGGACGCCATCATCTCGGCAGGCGAGGAATGGCAAGCCAGAGCGGACAGGGGAGAAGACTACCCCAAGATTGACCTCATAGCTTCAGAACGAAACCTGGCTTCGCGGGAGCGCGATTCCATGATGGCCCGCGAGCACCGTCTGCGCATCGCGCTGAAGGGAGTCGCCGACCAGTACGACATCGTGTTGATCGACTGCCCGCCCTCATTGGGCCTCCTCACCGTGAACGCGCTGACCGCCGCCAGCCATGCACTCCTGGTCACTGAACCCCGCGTCTCGTCAGTCGAAGGACTGTCGGAGATCGTGACAACCATTGCGGAGGTACAGGAGAACCTGAACGAGGACATCGATCTGGTGGGCGTCATCATCAACAAGGAGCGCAAGGGCCGGTCTGATCAGACCTACTGGATCAACAAAGTGCGCAGCGATTTCGGCGACCTCGTGCTGGATCCGCCGCTGCCCGACCGCGAAATCTTCGCCAGGTCTCAGGCAGCGTCCCAGCCCCTCAGGTCATTCGGATCGGCAGCGAACATCCTCCGGTCCGATCTTGAGCAGCTTGCACAGCTGATCTGGAAGGGGAGTGGGGAATGAGCCGCCCTGATCCTGCCCCCAGAAGGGGAGGGGAGGTGGACCCGCTGGCGAAGCTGCGCCCCAAAGGTATGAAGAAGGCACCCTCGCGCAGCGTTGTCGCAGAGATGGGTGCAGCTACCGAATCGCCACCGCTGACACCCACCCTCCACGCTGTGCCAAGTGCCAGGGATGAGCCGGAAGTTGTCGCTCAACCGCCGGCTGAACCGCCGGTTGAACCGGAGAGGCTGACGTATCAGCAGGCACAGCCCGAGCCGGCCGTTCCAGCAGCTGAGCCACGCAGGGCAGACGAGGAGCCGAGGGAGCCCGAGGTTGTGCAACAGTCCGCTGAGCCTGCTTCTGGGAGTGCTCAGAAGAAGCTGAAGAAGACTGGGTACTGGGAGCCGCCAGAGTTCGGTGAGCGCATGCGCGCTGCGTTCGTGGACACATCCGCGGCCGAGGGCCACGAATCCCTCTCGGCGTTCATTTGTTCAGTGCTAGAACGTGAAGTCGAACGTTTGGAGGAAAAGTACAACGGCGGGGAGCGGTACAGGAAGGGCGCACGGGGCGTACGCCGCGGGCGCCCCGTGGGCAGCTGACGCGGGCTGTTGCCCATTGCATCGACCACCAAGCGCGAGGAACTTGGTGGTTATCCAGCTCCATTTCCTCGTGTGCGGGCATGTCTGTACGCTCTTGCGCGGAAGAATATGATCACGTAGTTCCGGAGTCCCCATCACGGATGGGGACTCTTGCGCCACTGATTAGGACCTCACTGCGTTCAGGCTGACAGAAACCTGTTCTGTTTTGCTGCTGTCCTGCGGATTGTGTGTGCCTGCTCCGCAGCGTCAACCGGCTGGCGCCGGCTGCGGGCACACCGATCCTGTCCGGCGCTCCTGCCTCGCTTATTTCCTCCCAGGATTGGCGCACCCTTGCACCTACGGCGTTGAGCGCTGCTCCGTCAGGCACAGCTGCGCGTTGCTTCGCCAGCAGGCTAAACAACGACGGGGGAGAGGGGCGAACTGCTGGTACACCACAGCCCAGCTTCCCCACCTGCGAAACGGAGCACCCATCATGACTGTTCTGGAACAGATCAACCCGGCCACCCTGACCATCGACGCGAACGTCCGCACAGACGTCCAACTCGACAGAGCGTTCCTGGCCTCCATCAAAGAGCACGGCGTTATCCAGCCCGTCGTCGCCCACCGCACCGGGGACGGGGGAGTGCACGTCCTGTACGGGCAGCGGCGCACCCTGGCAGCCGTGGAAACGGCACAGCCCCTCATTCCCGTCTACGTGGTGGACAGCCTCACCGAAGCCGACCGGCTGGCCAAGCAGGTCGTGGAGAATGATCACCGGCAGGCCCTGACCGATCATGATCGGGCCGAAGCGTTCCACCAGCTCTCCCTACTCGGAGTCTCGGCAACCCAGATCGCCCGCAAGACCGGGGCGAAGAAAACAACCGTGGAAACCGCGCTGAAAGTCCGAGCCAACGACACCGCCACCAAAGCCCTCGCAGAAGGCTGGACCCTCGAGCAATCAGCGGCATTGGAAGAGTTCAGCGACGACGCCGACGCCCTAGCCTCCCTCCAGGAAGCCCTCAACGAGTACCCTGACCGGTTCGAGCACACCGTGCAGTACCTGCGCAATGAGCGCGAGACCGCCCGACTTCTGGCCGAAGCCACCGCCGAGCAGGTCAAGGCCGGCAAAACCGTGGTGGAAGCAGCCGGCTACCAGATGCCCGAGCACCAGTACCCCCACGCATTGCTTCGGCCCGACGGGAAACCGGCCACCGACGAGGACACGAACGCCGTGGTCCTCACCGTGACCTATCGCAACGACATCAACGTCCGGCCCGTCATCGCCAATTGGGAAGCCAAAGGCTTCACCCTGCAGGAGTACTACGGCGGTCCCAGCGGCACCCAGTCAGGGCCGATGACCGAGGAGCAGAAGGAAGAACGGCGCAGGGTCATCAAGAACAACAAGCTCTGGGACGCCGCGACCGAGGTGCGGCACCAGTGGCTCACCACCCTGCTCAGCCGGAAGAACCCGCCCAGGGACTGGGCGAAGTTCAGCGCCACCACGCTGGCCAGCTACGGTAACAGCGTCGCCAAAGCCACCGCGCAGAAGCAGGAACTCGCCGCAGGATTCGCCGGAGTGCCAGAGCCCGGATACCGCTCCTACAAGGAACTGACCGAGAAGAACACTACGAACCCTAACGTCGCCGTGCTGGCGATGATGCTCGCGGCCCATGAATCCGACCTCAGCCGGGACTCTTGGCGGCACCCTGGCACGCAGGCGGCCTACTACCTGTTTCAACTCCAGGACTGGGGGTACACCCTCAGTGAGGTCGAGGCCATCATCACCGACCACGTCATGGCCCGCGACGCACACACGGTCGAGGCACACGAGGCTCACGAGGAGCCGGGGGAGACGTTCGCGGGCGTCCACGCCGGTGAGGAAGAACTGATCGCGGAGGAAGACCACTACTCCGAAGCGGGATAGGAGGCAGGAAAGGTTGCTGGGCTTCCTCTACGGGCCCAGCAACCTCGCCTGAGCCCTTCACTTCGCCTGCTGCTGGACGTGTGCTGGGGCACGCACAGCCTCAGCGGATGCTTTCACCGGCGGCGAGAGCCCACCCGAACCTAGGAAACGGACCTCACTGCGCTCGGGCAGGCGCAATTAGGCCTGTGCCCGATTGCCGGGCAAATGTGGTCATGTACTGCAGGTTCCGCGGGGAGAACCCCTTCATGTCCGGGAACTCAGAATGTAGATCCCCGGCAAGTCGGCTGCTTGCTGCCCTACGGGAGGTCAGAATCCTCGGATCAACAACCGAGCTTCAGTTTCTGGTTGCGGATCCACTTCCACGTACTCCGCGTCGAGCTCCGGGCCGTGGATCGTGGGCGGGCCATTAGCCGGTTGCGCGCCCAGCTGCTGGAGTACTTCCCCGCACTTGAGCAGGCCTTTGACTAGAGCCGGTCCGAAGCCGCCCTGATGCTATTGACCAGATACCGGACGCCGGAAGCCCTACACAGGGCCCCGGGAATCGGCTCCTCACCATTGCCTAGACTGGACCGGTGACAGGAACCGGGGCGGCGCTGACGTACACGACGATCGCCGGGCGCCACCGGCACGAGATCGAGGTGCGGCGGTCGCGTTTCATTGCCGTCCTTGAGCGGGTGGAATCGCAGGAGCAGGCCGACGCCCTCCTCGCCGCACTTCGCAGGGAGTTCCACGATGCGCGCCACCACTGCAGCGCCATCCTGATCGGAGCGAACCGCGAGGTCCAGCGCGCCAACGACGACGGCGAGCCCTCCGGAACGGCCGGCGCTCCAATGCTCGAGGCTCTGACGCGTCGAGAGACCGTCGACGGCCGGACGGACCTCAGTGATGTGGCAGCCGTGGTGGTGCGCTACTTCGGCGGGATCCTCCTCGGCGCCGGTGGCCTGGTACGCGCCTATTCAGGGTCGGTGTCGCAGGCCCTCGACACCGCCCGGTACGTCCAACGAGAACGGCGCCGGGTGTTCCAGGTTTCCGCACCGCACGCCACAGCAGGGCGTCTGGAGAACGACCTCCGCGGCGCCGGGCTGACCGTGCTCGGCACCACGTACCAGCCCAGCCAGGTGCTGGTCACCGTCGCCGTCGCGGACAGCAGCGCGGAACTCGAGGCTTTCCGGGACCGCCTGGCGGGCATGACAGCCGGTGCCGCCGATGCCGCGCACGTCGGTTGTGAGTGGGTGGATCGTGTCTGAATTCAGTCTCCACGCGCTTCGCCGCTGGCCCGACGCACAATTCCTGCTGCCGTTCCACGTTCTCGCGGACCAGGTGCAGCGGGATGTGTCCAGGGGCCCTCGACCATGACTTGGACGTCGTACTTGTCGAACGGGACTTGTAACTCCCCAGTGGCCCCTCGACATTAGATTCCTGCTGGGAGGCACGGACGTAGCTGGGCCAGCCGAACGTGCCAAGTGACCCGCACGCTACACAAGGGAACCGGACCTTCGCTGGCGCTCCGGGCTGTGCTTCCGGTGGCTCCTGGCGTCGCCCCCGGCAGGGTTCTTTGGGTTTTTGCTGCTGTCCTACGGATTATGCGTGCCCGCTCCACCGGTTCAACAGCTGCGCTGCTGCGGGCACACAAAGGTACGGACGGCGCTCCTTCGTCGCTTATTTCCTTCCCGGACTTTCTGTCCCCTTTGCCCCTTGCGGGGTTGACCCGGCTCCGTCGGGCACAAGCAAGCGAGCTTGCCAGCAGGCAAAAACAACGGGGGAGGGGCGAACTGCTGGCACACCACACGCCTCAAACCCACCTGCGACGAAGGAGCACCATCATGAGCAAGGAAACCATTTCAGCTACGTCCGCGGCCGATGTTCTGGCCTACGTCCCGCACGCCCTCGGCTTCACCCCTCAGGAGTCGTTCGTGTTCCTGACCATGACCGGTAAGCGCCTGGGCGCCACGCTGCGCATCGACGCACCACAGCACGGTGATCCGGCAGAGTTCGCCATGATGGTCCTCGGGTACCTGTCCCGCGACGCGGTCGCGGACGGAGTGCTGTTCATCGCCTACACCGACCAGCCCACCATCGAGGGGACCAAGCCGTTCAGCGACCACGCGCACGCCCTGGACAGCATGCTGGACGCGGCAGGCACGCCGATACGGGACAGCTGGCTCGTGGGCTCGGAGAGTTGGGTGACGTACTTCTGCGAAGACGCCGACTGCTGTTCTGCGCACCCGCTCGAGGAAATCACCGACAGTGCCCTCAGTGCCCGGCTCGTGTACGAGGGATCCAACCCCGGACGGGAAACCGTCGCGGACCCGGAGTTCACCGGAGACAAAACAATCCTCGACCGGGTCACTGACCTGATCGCTGGTTGGACCATCACCGACCACTGCGACTGGGCCGGACCGGTCATCGCCGAGAACCGGGCACTGTGGCAGGAAACCCTCGGCACAACACCGGCCAAGGACACCGCCATTCAACTTCTCGCCGCCCTGCACACTCCCGCAGTACGCGACCGGATCATCGCTGACACCATCAGCACCGACGATGACCCGGAAACTTTCGCTACCGTCCTGACCGGCCGCTATACCGGCGCACCGGACTGGGAACATGTCGACGCCACCCAGGAACTACTCATCGACCTGCTCCGCTTCACCCCACCCGAAGCGCGCGCGCCCCTGTTCGCGACCCTCGGCTGGATCCACTGGTACAAGGGCCGGTCCTCCATCGCCGCCCAGTACCTGACCAAGGCGCAGGACGCGGACCCGGATCACACGCTGTCCCAGCTGCTCACCCAGCTCGTGTACACCGGCACCCTGCCCGAATGCGTCAAACACCAGCACACCGCCTACCAGCGCTAATCCGGTAGGGGAGGGGCAGGGAGCCACACGGGTTCCCTGCCCCTAGCGGTGGTTTCAGGATGCGCGGCGGCGGCCTCCCCCGCTTCGCTCCGCCGGCCGCCGCAGTCAGCACGACACCCACACGCGCCACCTCAAACCCCCGTGACCGCGCCACCGGCCCCGGTACAGTAACCCCAAAGGAAAGCCAGTTTCAGGGGGTAACCAGATGACCAGCACCGACCTCGTCTACTCGACGCGGCAGGTCGCCTACGAGCGTTCCAGCGGGGCCGAGGAAGCCCTCACCACAGCCCTGCCGCTGGGTGCTGGTGTAAGTGGGCCGGTGAACCTCACCTGGGACCGGTCCGGCAGTGGACTTTGGCCTGACGCCTAACAGGCAGAGCTGCCGCACTCCCTAGCGCTGATGAACGATGATGATGCCCGCGAGTGGGGGCCGGCGACGTCCCGCGGGGAATGGACCCTCATGTACGTCCGGGGTCTCACCATCAGACAGATCGCCACACTGTGCCGGGTCGACTACGAAAAAGTCCGGCTCCACATCCGCTCCCGGGAACGGCGCGACCCGACCCTGCTCGGGCGCCGGCTGATTCTCCACGACCAGCCAGCACCGGCACCACCACAACCGGCGGCGCCGTACCGGGAACCCTGGGAGGACAAGTTCGCCCAACTGCAAAGTTTTGTCCGCCGTCGGCGGCGGTTCCCGCAGCAACTCTCCCCACACCCGGAGGAGAAGAACCTGCACCGGTGGCTCCGATACCAGCGCACCCGCTACACCGAAGGCCGCATGACCGAGGATCAGATCAAGCAGCTCGATACCCTCGGGCCCTGGCGTGGGACCATGCTCGGGGACCGGGAAACCCACTGGCGCACCGTCCACGCCCAGCTGCTGCAGTTCATCCAGGACACCGGGCGCATGCCCCACGGACAGAACGAGAACGCCACTCCGCTTGAAGCCACGCTCGATGTCTGGATCCAAACCCAGCGCGCCAAAGCCCGCGCCGGCAAACTCACACACGTCAGGCGGGACACCCTCGATGAGACCGTTCCGGGCTGGAACACCACGCGGGCCTCGCTGCGCTCAGGCTGACCCAGCTCACACGATTTTTGCTGCTGTCCTACGGATTGTGCGCCCCCGCTCCACAGCGTCAACCGGCCAATGGCCGGCACCACCGGCACAGCAATGATGTCCGGCGCTCCTGGCGTCGCTTATTTCCTCCCACATTCCAGCTGCCGGATGCTGCCCTACGGGTTGAGAACTGCTCCGTCTTAGGGCAAGCAAGCGAGCTTGCCAGCAGGCAAAAACAACGGGGGAGGAAGGGCACACCACAAATCCCCTGCAGTTTCAGCTGAGGACTCTGTTTTTCCAGGTGAGAACCCGTGAATATTGGGTTAGCAGTACAGCAGTTGACTCTTACTAAAACCGATACGAAACCAAGGACTGACGATGGCTACCTACACCGTGTACACCAAGCCAAACTGCCCCCTCTGCGTTGAGACCAAAGGCTACTTCGAACGAAAAGGCGTCGGTTTCCGCGAGGTCGACATCACCAAAGTCCCCGCAGCGTTCGAGTACATCACCAGCGACCCGGCAGACGGCGGACTCGGCTACTCCCAGGCACCCGTCGTCGTCAACGACGCAGACGACGAGGACCACTGGTCAGGGCACCGCATGGACAAACTCATCCAGGCAGCACGCAAAGCCGCCTAACCACCCAAACCCCAGCTCAGTTATCTAACCCGAGTTATTCAACGACACCACCACAACCAGCACGAGAGGGAAGTTGATCATCATGGCAGGCGAAACCACCATCACCGTTGTAGGGAACCTCACCGCGGACCCGGAGCTGCGCTTCACACCGTCGGGTTCGGCGGTAGCGAACTTCACCATCGCATCCACACCGCGCACCTTCGACCGGCAATCCAACGAATGGAAAGACGGCGAAACCCTCTTCCTGCGCTGCTCGCTGTGGCGAGAATCAGCTGAGAACGTCGCCGAAACCCTCACCAAGGGAACCCGCGTCATCGCCCAGGGCCGGCTGAAGTCCCGCTCCTACGACACCAAGGAAGGCGAAAAGCGCACCGTCACGGAACTCGACGTCGACGAAATCGGTCCGTCCCTGCGCTACGCCTCCGCCAAAATCAACCGCACCCAACGCAACACCAACAACAGCGACGGCGGGGGAGCACAGCGTAACCAGGGCGCACAGGCAGACCCCTGGGGAGCACCAGCGAATGCAGGTGCTGCTAACAGTGGTTGGGGCAATGCACCTGAAGCCACCGAACCACCGTTCTAAACCACTTCTACCGACCGCTGGGGGAGTGTCGGCGATAAGGCAGCGTTACGCTGGTCGCCGGCACTCCCAGCACCAACTGTAAGGAACACACGATGAGGGACACGCCCTACGCCGGCCCCAGCGATACCAACGACTTCGACGAGCTCAGTCAGGACGAGGCCGCGAAGCTCCTCAACTCCTACCGGCTGCTGGGGGATTGCTTTGAGCTCTCCGATGATGCGGACATGATGGGCCGCGGATGGCTCATCGAGGACTGGCGGGCACTGTTGGAAGGGCACCAGGAAAAACTCGAACGGGCCGAACGGGAGCTCATTGCAGCAGTGAAACTCGCCCGCAACCAGGGCGGTGACTGGCATGAGATCGGGGAAGCTCTGAACCTCACAGTTGAGGAAGCCCGGGCGCGGTTCGAAGAACCCGCCGACGAAGCGCCTGAGTGAATGAGTATCTGAGTAAATGAGTAAGCGGGAAGCCTGCCTCTTTCACCCCGTACTTCACCCAGGAAGATGCGGGCAGGGTCCGTGCGGGCGTTCCTTACGGCAGGTGCCGCGGAAGAGTATGTGTCCGTGTCAGACTTAATCGGGAAAGCGGTCCTGAAAGAAGTTCGCCGGCTGCAGCGCAAGTACAGCGGCGGCCACCGTACGAGCCGGTGCCGCCAGGTGCGCTCCGTACGGGTAGGCGGAACCTCGCCGAGGAGAAGCGCCGAACCGAATAGGTTTCCTTTTCGCAGGGAAAACAAGAAAGAAACGGGGTCGGAAGCTGTGTGGTGCAGCTCCCGGCCCCACCCTTATGTCCGATGACATTGAAGATTGAGGAGCATTTGATACATGGCCGCACAGGATCAATCCCGCTTCCTGACCATCAAGAGTGTTGCGGCCGAGCTGGCGACGAGTGAAACCCAGATCCGGGCCATCATCAACTCCGGTGATCTTCCTGCCATTCAGATTGGCGGCCGCGGGCAATGGCGCATCGAACGGTCCAAGCTCGAGGAATACATCGCGGATGCCTATACCCGCACAGCCGAAGCCCTTCAACGAGGAGTAAAGCTCACAGACGAAGGCGAAGACTCCCGTCACTGCTTCTTGTCGGGCGGGGCCGGTGTGACCGCGCTGCGCCACACCCAACCTTCGCGGTGAATCTTGATCGCCGGTTCGAAGAACCCGATACGGATCGCCGTGGCCGTCCACGCCGTCGCCTGGGCCTGCACCAGGTGCGCCTGTGAGGGGTAGCGGATCCACACGTGAACCCGCCGTGGAGGTTGGAACTCCCGGGCTGGATGGTGCTCCAGGTCGAGCTCGGCCTCGGTGAGCATTATCGGCTCCTCGCGCATCACGAAACGCTCAATCCAATCATCCAGAAGCCGGTCATAGTAGGCCCGGTATCGCTTGTTCTCGCCCATTCCTGACACCTCCGCCTCGTGCTCCACGCCGTCGGCTACCCAGCCTCCCCACAGGATTGATCAGTAGGCTGGGTATCAGCACATTGATTCCCCCATCGATGTGATCGAGTGAGATCAGGAGACTGGACCCTCACCGGTGTCGGCCCCCGTACGTTTTCCCCCATTCGTACGGTGGCCGGCACCACTTACTTAACCTAACGGGTCACTCCGTTTTAATTAGAACATGTGTTCTATCAGAAGGCTCCGACGTGCTTGCGAGTCAGGCAGCCGCACTGAGGTAAACCGCCACCGCCCTGCCGCACTGCTCACAGACTCAGCACCCAGCCAGAAGCAGCGGGGCGGAGGAGTGAGGTTTCAGGCGGTGAATTCTGCCCAGAGGGGGTAGTGGTCGGAGATCCGCCAGGACACCTCGTTTTTGGTCAGGCTGGTGAGGATGTGGGGCAGGAAGTCGATGTGCCCGGCGCGGCCGGTGTAGGTGAGGGTTTGGAGCATGCTGGTCCCGTCGGGTTCTGAGAACCAGGCGATCTGGTCGTAGAAGTGCCGGGTTTTGTCGTTGTCGAAGATGGTCCGCGGCACCGTGTCCAATTCCGTGGGTGGCCACAGCCCGGTGGACACGAACGCCTCATACAGGGGGTTCCCGATGCGGTCGAGGTTGAAATCTCCCAGGACGAGGAGGTTCTCGTTCCAGTCATCAGGGCGTTCGGCCCAATCCCGCATCCACTGGGCGAATGCGGTCAGTTCGGGTAGCCGGTCAGTGGCCCTGTCGCCCCAGAGCACGTGCACACTGGTCAGGACGAACCCGGCCGTGCCGCGGGTGAACCCTGCTGCGTACGGGGTGCGGGCGAACTGCGGGACCGGCCCGTCGGTTCCGGGTGGGAGGACGATCTCACCGACCAGGCCTGAGGCTTGGACCCGGGCCGTGTCGTACAGGTAGGTCAGGCGTTCCCCGTTACCGGCGGAGCCTTCGGTGACATCGGAGGTGATGAACCGCCACCCCGGGCCCAGCAGGGCCATCAGGTGGTGCAGGGCTGTGGTGTTCCGGCGGACTTCCTGCAGGGCCAGCACATCGAACCGGCTCGCGATCTCGGCGATGCACGCTATGGCATGGAGATCGCGTTTGGGTGAATCCCGGGGTCCCGCTGTCCACTTCTCGGTCAGATCCCCGAACGCACGGACGTTCCAGGTCCCGATCAGGAGGTTTGAATCATCCTTGACCGGCACGGTGGCATCCAGGGCCGCCAACAGCCGGGTGACGTCGTGGGTTACGGCCGCGGGAGGATCGCTCGTCATGGACCCCATCGAACCATACGGGCTGGGGGAGGGGAGGATCGCTCGTCATGGACCCCATCGAACCATACGGGCTGGGGGAGGGGACGGGGAGCTGGTGGTGGTGTGCGGTGGTCTATCCGCTGGTGGTGTCGTGTCCGGTCGCTGGTTCGAGCTGGTCGAAGGCCGCGGAGAGTTCATCCGCGCCGGGCAGGGCGTTGCGTTCGGCCGGCGGCAGGGACTCGTAGGTGTAAGTGGAGACGGCCATCGGTGAGTCCGAGCGTCCCAGGGCGTACCGGACGGTGTGTTCGTTCTTGGACCCGCAGATCAGAATGCCGACCGTCTCGTTGTGGGCGGGACGTTTGAGCTGGCCATCGACCAGGGCCACGTAGAAGTTCAGTTTCCCGGCGTACTCGGGCTGGAACTTGCCGGTCTTGAGCTCAATGACGAAATAGCGCAGTTGCTCGACGTGGAAGAACAACAGGTCAATGTAGAAGTCGTCGCCGCCGACGTCGAAGCGCACCTGCCGGCCCACGAACGCGAACCCGGGACCGAGCTCGCGCAGGGTGTCGACGATCCGGTCGGTTAGCGCCTGTTCCAGGTCCCGTTCGGCGACCTCGCCCGAGAGACCGAGGAACTCGAACGCGTACGGGTCCTTGGCCACCTGCTGGGCGAGTTCCGAGTCCGGGGAGGAGAGTTGCCGGGTAAAGTTTGACGGTGCCGCACCGGTACGTTCCATCGAGTTGTTCATGATCATGTTCAGCAGCACGTTGCGCGACCACCCATACTCAACGGCCGCCGACGTATACCAGGCACGCGCTGCGGGAGTCAGCGACTTGTCGATAATCGTGCGGATATGGCCCCACGGCAATTGCGCCACAGCCTGTGGCGCAATTGGACCTGCGCCCCATTGCCGGGCAAATGTCGTCATGTACTGCAGATTCCGCGGGGAGAACCCCTTCATATCCGGGAACTCAGCCCGTAAATCCGCGGCAAGTCGGCTGATGACCCTGCTTCCCCAGCCCTGCTGGTCCTGCCGGACCAGGACTTCCCTGCCGATCGACCAGTACAACTGAATCAACTCCGTGTTAACGTTGCGCTGCGCTTGGATGCGAGCCTCACGCACACGGCGCTTCAGCGCCTCGAGTGTCTGGCTGTAGCCGTCAGGGAGAACAACATCAGAGGGCGTCATAACCCTATTCTTCCGACGGCGTCCGCTTAGGAACGAATCCACGCCCTGGCCGACACGGACGGCCCATACAGGGTGTGGGTTCGAGCGGCACGCTCCATCGACCCATTCTTGCGCTGGAACTAGGCTGTGCATGCCCCCCGCTCGCACGAGGTGAGAGTCCAGGTTGTTGGTGACGTGGGGTGTGTGTGCAGGAGGCCAGAAGAGTAAGGACGTCCCCTGACTGCATAGCGATCCCTCACCGCTCAGAGTCGGCCGCCAGTCGCGTCCTTCCCAATGCAAAGCGCGCGCTTTGCAGACTATGTCTGGCGCTGCTGACAGGACCGGTGATGATGTGGCAGGATCAAAGCACTGTTAGGGCGTACCAACCTAGGGTCCGTAGCAGATTACTTATCGGTGGCTTTCCTAGGGGGCTGAGCAGCGTGGTAGGCCCGCGACCTAAATTGCTCGAGGTGACTAATGAAGGGGCCCTTCCGAAGCGAGATTGGAGCCCGAGGCCATCTTCAGCAAACTTCTTGCTCCACGGCGGCATCAGGCAATCACCTATTCCCTGCTGCAAATAGGATCTCCTATGACCACCGACCTTTTTCTGTTGTTTCCCCTAACTCTGTCCATCATCGGATGCTCAAAGCGATTGCTGCCCTTCGTCCTCTGCTTGATCGTGCTGGTCAGAACGGGAAGAACTAAGGGCTTTCGGGACGTAGCAGCAGTGTTCGGACCGGCCTCGGCTCGGTGAGGGGAGAAGCGACTCAGGTTCATCTGAAGAAGCGCGTGGCAAGTTTTACCACTGACGCAACGGAATATCTGCGGCTTCCGCGCGTCGTGAATGCCTTGATCCGGCGGCAACAACTCATGTTCATCGTCGCCGGACCCCGGGTGGGATCTCGTTCAGTGCTGGGAATGCGGCTGTAGAGTCTTGGCGACAGAAGGGGGGTGGGGGACAGAACAGTCTTGGAGTCGGTTGCCTCGGCAGTGTCGATTCCTCAACGGACACTTCTGTTGAGGAAGTTTGGCCGATGCGGGTCCAGTCCTCTTCCTCAAGGTCCCCATCCGTGTATCCCATCGGTTAGCAGCGTCGCTGACTCAAGGCCTGCCGATAGTGGTGCGTGGGAAGTTAGGCGCGGTCAATATCGTCAAGACCCGCACTACCTCGTTTCTAGTGACCGCTTATGCGGTGATCGCTACTCTCGAAACTGAGACGCGTAAGCCTAGATTCAGCAATTGCTGGCCATTCTGCATCAGGTTCAGCTTGCTGAAGAAGGGCAGCCAGTCCGTCCCTGACCGAGAGGAATTGGCGATCACCGCGTAGGAAACGGAGTACCGAGACCGGTCCACGGTGGATTTTCCGTCCGGAATCATGTCAAGCCAGACCTTCCTCTGCGGTTCTTCCGTTTCAGCTTCAACGACTTTCCGAAGCTCATCACGGAAGGTTCCATCAGCAAGAAAGGTCGTTGCCGACACTGCTCCTTGGGCAAAAAGATGGCTAAGGGTGGCCGATCGGGTCTTCCTCTTGATGTGTATGAACTCTCCGGTTGACGAAAGGACATCGCAGAGCTCGATCCCACTGGATGCCCCTCCTGGCCTCTTAATGCGCGCATCAAGCAGGAGAAGATCCGCCGGCGCTGAATCCGCCAAGCGTGCGTTGTATTTCGCCTCTATTTCTCCAGCCTTGGATTCAATCAGCGTCGTTGCGGTCGCCGGTAGCGCGGAGACAAATTGATCAACCTTCGCAACCAAGGAATCGCTCACGACGAACCAGCGGCCCTCAATCAACACATGCAGTTGAGACCTAAGGCGCTGCTCGGTCACTAGACACTGATATAGGTTCCATCGCGAGTCAAAATCGTTGGAACGGCTGAAGCGTACAGACACATGGCGGGACCGGAGCTTTTCAACCGTGATTTCTGATTTTCCGTCGCCCAAGCGGCCAAGGTAGTCATCCAGATCCAGGTCCTCGTACTCTTCCTTTCGTGTTCCCCCTATCCTGAACGCGTCGATATCCTCCCAGTCGATCGCTTCCGGCATCGCCATATGCGTGTTGGAGGTGTCACCAGCAATAAGTTGTTTCTCAAGCAGGCTATTGAGCTCCGATATGGACTCTGCATCCGTGACCAAGGCTAAGTGGTCGATCCATTCAAAGTTGGTCTTGTACGTGTCTTCTTGGAAGGCTAGAAAAAGCTCCTCGCAGAGCTTTGGTAAATCAGCGGGAAGGATGTCCACGTTTAGGACCAAGGCGTCTGAACCTGAAAGACGTTTAGCGAGGGTTTTGTCTCGGGGCTCGCCAGTAACGGCCCGCAGCATGTCACGTGATACGTCAACTCCGAATGTGGGCAGCTCAGAGCTCTTACTGGATTGTGTGTTCTTGGTTACGACCATGTCTTCAAACGTCTTGGTGTCGAGGCTACGGATATGGCGCGGATCAATACGATTGAGAGCGACTCTAAGCCCGAACTGGTGCTCGACCTTGGAAGGATTTATGAAGCTCCGACCGTAGCCGAAGGTAAGAGCGAAATGTCTGTCCTTGGCCTTCATAACCAGGAGACCAGAGGCGGATGACGTCTTCAGTGACTGAACCGGTGAGGAAAGAATCGGCTGAACGAATGAAACCCATGCGGGCGGGTCAGCTGGCCGGGATGAAAAAAAGAACTTCCCCTCCACGCCTGAGGCTGGGTCAAGCGTTCGCGACTGGGGGTTCTTATCTGGAACGATCGCGTCTTCTGGTTTCGAGACGTTGCGCAGTAGATAAATTGTCAGTCGGCTCGTTCCCACAAAATCCCCCATGATTTTTGGACAGAATAGCAGTTCGGCACCCCAAACGACTGACATGGCGTTTTTGCGCCGCCAGGGCGGGTAGTACGACGACTCAGCACCCGTCTGAAGGCTTCACTCTACGGTGGAATGCGAGCAGCGCAGGAAGCGGATTTGGACTCCCGCTGCCGCCGCCCCGCAAGCCGAACCTTCAGTGACACGTCGTGACGGGGAGGCTGGCCGGCACATCTGCGAGGGGTGCCGTTGTACGTAGAAGCAGCACGATAAAGTGCCCGCTAGGGGCGCCGCGAACGCTCCAGGCTAACCCTTGTGGCGGTGGCGGGCCCCGGGCACGCACCGGGGGCATAACAGGCCGTTATCGGCGTTCCTAGTCTTTGGCACGGAACGATGCAGTGAAGTAGCCGTCCCATTGCGGCTCGTATGCTCAGCCGTCTGATAGGCATCGGGTGCAGAGAGCCTCCCTTAAAGATTGCTTGCAAGGCGTGCAACGAGATCGAGCCATGCGGCGATCAACTCATCAGCGCCGAGCCGGGACGAGTAAATCAGTCGAGATTCCTTAGCCTTCCCCGGGCGGAGCGGGCATGGATTGCTTTAGGCCATCAGTAGTTCGGCATGAGGTCGATCCTAAAAACCCTCTCCAAGATGTTCTTTTCTTTCGAGGCATCGTATTCGACCACCTGCCACTCGCGTTCATCTTCCCAAAACAGCATCATGACGTTGCCGTAATCGGGATGAGAAGCCAGGTTCTTCACTACAGAGTCGCCTTGCTGGTCGTTGATGGCGTTCTTGGTCTCGACAAGCAAAATGCCATTACCTCGCTGACGGTTCTTCACGCCAACGACGAAATCAGGGTAGAACTGGTACTTGTTCGGGAGCGGGAGACTGACGGACTCTGGTCGTCGGACCGGGTTCCTGTGCCACCAGAGAACCGTCCCAGTCAGGTCGTCATCAAGTTCCTGGGCTAGCTGCAGTTCCCATGAATTAAGATCCCCCGGGAAGACCCCATAGATGTTGAGTCGAGCTCCAAGGAGTCTCTCCTCCGAGCCAAGTACTTCGGGCAGTGGTCCAGCATCCATCGAAACCATGTTTCTGGAGATGCTTTTCGCGACGGCACTCCGTAGAGCTGCGGGCCGCAATGCCAAGATCTTGTTCAACCCAGCGAGTCTTTTCTCTTCCGTTTCGAATCCGGAAATTCCTGCCCTTAGTACTTCCTTCGTGAACTGCTCGAGCAGAGCCGACTGAAGCCCCTTCATGTCGATTACTTGAAGCTCGTCAGCTGAGATGAGGATTGTTTGAGCGCGAGCATCAATTTCCTTCTGTGCCAACGCAGCATAGAAGTTTTCAGAAGTTCCAGCGGTCTGTGTGAAAAGGTCGTACTCTCGCTTGATGATCGCGGTGGATGACTTCATAGCCATCAGCAATGCGTCACCGTCGAACCGAAAGTTACTTACAGCGTCTTGCAGAATAGTTGGGCTGTCCATCGAACAGACAGCCTTCTTCAGTCGTGCTGGCACACCAAGGTCTTGACGTATTGGGTAGGACCAAGTCTTCTGTGCTGCTGGAGGGGGAGTGGGCACAGCGGATGCCTCTGTCGACAGGCCAAAGTGATCGAGGATGGCGCTTAACTCCTGCTGGGTCCCAGGGCGATCGGAGCTGGTAGTCGAGGAGCCGTCAGTAGATGCGGGGGCTTCGACTGGTTCTTCAGGTACCGGTTCTGGTTCAGAGCCCACCAATCTGCCTTGTTCGTCCAGATAGTGTGTTTGGCCGTGGGCTGTATTTGTCGTTGTGGGAGGGAGGTCTCCCACTGCCACGACAGCAACATTGGAAGTCACGGAGGCGAGCGAGGATTTCATTGCATTGATTCGGTCAGCCGCCGAGGTGAGGCCCGTTTGCGACTCGTTGTCTGAGAGGTAGACATAGCCAGAGTTCAGGCCGCTTGGGGGACTGGCGATGCTTTGCAATCGCCTGTCTATGCGCATAATCCTGCCGACGATTTGAACGCCAAAATCTTCATCGCGGCTACGCCGGAAGGAGACGAGTGTGAAGGCGCGAGGGGCGTCGAAGCCTGTGGCCACGGCTAGCTTGAAGATTAGCGCTTCTACCGACTCGTCGGCAGCTATGGAGGTGAGGTAGGGATCCGGTTCTTTGGCGGTATGTGAGCGAATTAACGTTGATTCGCCCTCGGTGCGGAATCCCAGTTCCTTCAGCCATGAAGTCGCCTCTTCGACGGCATTGGCGGTGTCGTCTACTTGGACCAGAAGAAGTGGAACGACGCCCAAGTTGTTCGTGGCAAGTATTTGCTTGATGCGGGTGTGCGTTTCAACGCCAGCTTGCAAGGCGGTTTTTTTGAAGTCCACGACCGCTGCAACATCAGTCGGTGCCTTGAAAACGATGGACTTGACTGATTCCTTGATGAGACCGGAGGCGACGGCGTCCTGCCTTGAGACGGAGATTCGGCGCAGATTGGCGATACCTGTTGCGGTGGCAAATGAGTCCACGTCTCTGTCTCGAGGAGTCGCTGTAGCCAGAATTGTCAGATCGGGGTCTAGAACCGAGGTGTAGAAGTTCAAAGCCTGAGTGTTGCTCTTGAACCCGTGGTGGGCTTCGTCGACGACTGCACCGATTGCAAATCCAAGTTCCCGGGCGGAAATCACGAGATCGTCCAAAGACGGCATGGTTTCCGTCTCTGTCCGTACTTTACGGCTCGCGGCGTTGGCCACCGCCACGCTTTGCCAGGTCGTGACGAAGATATCCCCTGAGGCGAGAGCCGATATGTCCCTGTCGGTTGATGGGTTTTTTATTCGAAGGGATGAGAATTCCTCCTGCATTGCAGCCACAGTTTGCTCGACGATCCCTGCGAACGGGGCAAACCAGAACCACAGAACCTTTGGAAGGGGTTCCATCGCGCTTAGCTTGCTGAGGTTTTGAACGATAGTCCCGGCCATGAGAGTTTTCCCGGCACCGGTCGGCGCCTCAAGAAGCACAGCTCCCGTGTCGGAGATGTAGGCAGCCCGGTTTTTCTGGAAGTTCTCTTCCGGTAGTTCCGAAAGCCCGACTAGGCAGTTCTTGAGGATCTGGGATGCGTTCTCTACGGCTTGTTGCTGAAATCCCCGCAGTGCCGTCCCGTACATCAGTGGTGACTCCATCAAAGAGCCTTCCCGAAACGTTCAATCAGTGCTTCGGGGATGCGTTCAAGTTGCAAGTGCTCATAAGTGCACCGTTGTGCAATCAGACCAGGCTGCCATGAATAAACGACACAAGGTTTCACCGACGTATCTAGTCTCTCTGTGAGCATCGTGAATGAGTCTTCAGTCAGCTGGGGGATATAGAGAATGTCATAGGCGAATGCATCGCCGGTGAAGCTTTGGACTGCCAGGTCAGGGTCGAACGCTGAAACAGCTCCGGCGTGTATTTCCTGCAGTGCCATCCACACTTGATCGTGGCGGAGGGACGTTAGGAGGGACTCGTGAGCAATCTTGTCAGTGCGCAAGTAGGCGAACTCGGCTTGGATGCCCTCGATTTGGACGTTGGCGTTCTTCCCGCGGTAGCTATACCCTTCGATGACCCTCTTCATTCGACGAGCTGTGACATCTCGACAGATATTTTTTTCCGGCTCTGTATCAGTGGCCTCAGTGGAGGAAACAAGGATGAAGGAGCGGTTTCCGCCATCATCTTCGTTGAGGCTGAGAACTGCGTGTCCTGTAGTTCCAGAGCCTGCAAAGAAGTCCAGCACGATGTCGTTGCCTGTAGCGATCGTCGATTGATTGACGAGTTCCTTGATTAGGCTCAAGGGCTTGGGATAGTCGAAATCCTTGTTTCCCATGATCTGGGACAGAACCTTGGTTCCCTCACTCGTGTAGCCGGAGGTCAGGTTTGTCGTTTCTTCAAGTTCAAGCTCCCGAACCTCTGACGCCTTCATCGACGCGGGTTTGATCCAGGTGGAGACCGGCTTCTCTGTGCTCCGAAGTTCACTGGCGAATCTCTTGAATCGCGGCTTTCCTAAGCCGATTTTCCGACCGACCCATTTTTCCAGCGGTTCGATGAAATTCAGCAGCTTCGCAGGAGCTTCGCCTGAAGTCACCTGCTGCTCAAGCAGTTCGAGGTTCTTGTAGAAACTCAGATTGGCAGGCACAGCGTCGCTAGCGACAGCTGCTTTGAGCTCATCCACCGTAGAGTAGGTGACCGTTTCCTCGACTTCGGGCCAGAGCACTCGTTTCTCGCGGATGAGCTGCTCCATTGTCTTCGTTCTTAGCGTTCTGGCCTCTGACCGTTCGGCAGTCGCAAAAGCCCACACTCTCTCAGGGTCCACTGGGTACCAGACGCCAGTTTCCGGATTCAATAGTGGATAGAAAGCTTCCGGACGCTGCTTCCACGTGTGGGCCTTGCCTAGATCACTGCTGACCCAGGGGCCGCGCGGATCATTGTCCGGATTGGCGTAGTCCTGCAGTGCCTTCCGGTCGCCGGCAAAAGTGAATCCAGGATTGGCGTAGCAGAGAACGTACTCATGATCGACGCTGAGGAACCTGTCCTTCGAAAGGTTGGCACCACTTCGGCGCTTCCATACGAAATTTGCCACCCTGCGCTCAGGAAACACTTGGTCCATGAGTAAGGCTAGGTGTGCGCTCTCGGCTTCGTCTATTGAGATGAATATCACTCCATCGTTAGCCAGGAGATCCCGCGCCAAGATGAGGCGCTGATACATGAATTCGAGCCACTTTGAGTGCCTGAACCCGTCATCTTTGCCAACATAGGAATCGTTGTAGATGAAGTCTTTGCTGCCGGTGTTGTACGGCGGATCGATGTAAATGCACTTGATGCGGCCTCTGTACGCAATGCGCAGGTGGCGGAGAGCGTCGAAGTTGTCTCCTTCAATCATCAGGTTCCTGTAGGGTCCGTACCCAACGGACAGCTCAGGCACTAGATCAACCGTTACGAAGTCATCATTGACGGCACGCTCGTGCTCCAGCTCATCTCTCTCCCAAACCAGCCCAAGCTTTCTCGAGGCGTCACGGCGGCGAAGAAGATTTATCAGCTCAGTCCTTGAAAGATGTTCATACTTCGCAGAGGGCAGTTCGACGTTCATGCCCCTAAGCGTATCCGCGTGCTCGAGGAATTCTTGGACGGACGCCTCTGCCTGTGCTGTTTCCCCCGCAGCACCCGCTTAGATGTGCTCGACCGTGAGTCTCTTCGTGTGGTGATGTGGCACGGCGCCGAGCCGGAACAAGGTTGGAGCGGCGGTGGATGTACGCAACACAAGCGTGAGACATGACACGAGCTGAGCGAGAACGAGCGCGTTGAAGTCCTTGCCCTTGACGCCTAACGGGGGGCGCTCGATTGCGGCGAAATGTAGTCCTGCCCGCCGTAGTGCACTTCGCTCATCTTCCAGGCGAAGGATCTTGTGATCCAAGCTAACGAGAACGTCGAAGGACTCGTCGGCGGCTGCGCGGAAAAGCTTTGGGTCGAGCGTTCCGCGCCAGTTTAGTGATTTTACGGAGTGGAATTCACTACTTCGAAAGGCCGATTCCAGTGAGGGCATGAGTCGGTACGAGACGCACTCGTCCAGGAGGAACTTCAAGCGGCAGACCCCCGATTGGTCGCCATGACTTCTGCATCGAAATCGACAGCGTCCTCAGCGGCCTCTCTGCCGACGTCCGGGTAGTAATAGCGGAGGTCCTCGAAGTCCTCTTCGTCAGGATGTTCGCCAAGAAATTGCGTCACAACGTCGTAGGGCACCCGGGTGCCGTCGATAGTTGGCCAGCCGCCGAGGCGTTCTCCGTTCACAGTTAAGCGCGGACGGGGATGTTCGAAGTCTGCAACCGTTTGATTCTGGAGGTTTTCGAAGGGGCGGAAGATATCCGCCAGAGTGAACGCTGACATTTGACCTTTGTGCCGGACGAGGTCAACTGTGTTGCCGGAAGCGTCAGTGACAGCGATTGTCCTACCGTCCGTCTCGAACCTGTATGCCGAGGGATGGTCTTCAAAGTTCAGTGAACGGAGGGTGCCGAAGGCTGTTCGGATGCTCTGGAGTGACGTGCGAGCTCGGAGGTACGCCATCGCGCGAAGCGCCGTGACGTCGCGGAAGGAATAGAGCGGTGGTCGACCGGAGCTCACTTCGGGGACGAGAAGGCTGGACTTTCGCCAAAGATACAACTGGTGCATCAAGGTGCCCGAGAGGGTGGCCGTGAGATCAGCTGGAAATGACACGTGCTCCCCCCAAGGATCAACTGGCCTTTGTTGGTCTAACGATCCCAGAGAAGGTTCGCGAAGTCATATAACCGCGCCGTGAAGGGCTTTGCGGTGGCATTGCTTCCCTGATGGAGACGCTAAAACAGTGCCCGCTGTGGATGCTGCTGCCAGATCCAGCACTGCAGAAGAGCGCCCGGTACAGTCGTTCTCGTGCTCATACCCCTGAAGGAAGCGGTGGCTCGCTTTAGTCAAGAACTACGCACGAGGCCGAATGCCTACGACTGGTACCGGGAATCCGCGGCCCGCTACGGTTCCGTTTCATTTGACCAACATCGCGTCGCAGCGGTCAAGCAAGGAAGACAGTGGATGGTTCTTGAGGCCGAGCTCGAAGGTGCGCTGGCTAGCTACCGCGCGTGCCAGGCGCACCTCGATCAGATGACAGTGGACTACAATTCGCGAATCCTCCACCCGGGCACAGTGCACACTGCGGGTGGTGGGTATACGGTCACGGGGACCTTCCATTTCCGTTGGAATGACATCGCGCGCGCTCTTAAGGGAAGTGGCGGTTCATGGTTTTGCAACGAGTGTTGGGCCCCTGCTGAAACCGAACACAATCGCGAGGAGTGTCATCTCTGCCGAGATTGGAACTCTTGCGGTCGTGACTGCACGCTAAGCGCAGTTCACTGCTCCGGCTGCGGAACGCATCTGATGATGTAGCGCCTTCCTGGGCCACCAGAGTTGCCGCGTCTTCGGTTCATAACCTCGTCGGACTGTCGTTAACGTCGCCGTTATGGCGGGTTACTAGGTAGGAATCGGCCTCACCCATGGCTTGAGACAGGTCTGCGAAAAAGGCTTCCCAGTTCTCTAGGAGGTCGGGGACAGTGAACACAGCTGGATCAGCTTCGAACGGACTTGATTCGCGCAAACCCTCCAGGAGCTGGTCGATATGACGAGAGCATGTGCCGCAAACTTTTATGGCCGGCAGCTCTCCCTCATCAATTACACCCAGCCCGAAGTCGTTACGGGCGGGGGAGACCACGAAACGAATAGGTGTGCGATCGCATCCAGTCAGCACGTTATCTACTAGCGGCCCCACACAGGCGACGCTATGACGGCTTGACGGCTTCGGAGGTATCAACGGCGTCTCCCATCCCTAACTAAACGTTCAGGCCCCAACATACTCGACTAATGGATGCCTCAAAGTTTTCCCGCTACCGGTTACGGGCTTCCCTCCCGCTGCTGCGCAAAGGCAGCGTGAGCGGCGAAGTACGGTGCTGTCATGGGGTTATAGGCTGAGCAGGGAAGTCCCTGCAGACTAGTTACAGCTTGTGCCGTTGGCGCAGTGGGTGCGGGTCGCAGGCTAAAGATGTAGCCCTGGTCGTTCACGGCAATGTAGCCCCACTCGAAGAGAGCGTCACACCCAAGATTGCAGACCAGCATCGCTACTGCCTGGAAGTTCCGCCGCTCCATCTCGTTGCACTGGGAGCGTGGTTTGATGTGTGCCGCTATAAGCAGGTTTATCGGCAGAGTCTTGCCGCATAAGGCACAGTCCGACTCTGTCCTGCCAGCGATGAGGTGTCGGCGAAGATAGCGCTGTTCCGCTCGCATCTTGCCGAAGGTTTCAACATCTGAGTCAGCGCCATCCCAGAAACTTGGTGGATGGCCGAGCCATCCGCCGTCCGACTCCGGAACATCCAGCTCGAGGGCGTCCAATAGACGATGGCCGTCCTCGGCGGTGATCGAAGACAGATACTTTTGAGCTGCTCCGCTACCGTCCTTGTTCAGCGGTCCCTGCTCGCCGAGCGTGATGATCGTGCCGAGTTTGCTGTAGCCCACTTCGAGACCCGTTATAAGTGGCTCAACGCGTACAAGCCAGCCGTCATCGACCTCACCGGCTCGGGCTGGATACTCAGGCGGTCGGTGATGGTGGACCCATTTCTCAACTACTGTGCTGACTGCCCGCAAAGCGCCTCGTTGGTAGTGGAACACAACATCGCCACGCCGAAGATCGTGAATCAGTCGGCGAGATTCCCTGAGGGCAGCGTTGTTCGGCCGAGGGCATGTCCATAGGGTCTTGGTCTTGATGACCTGTTCATAGTTTGTTCTTTGGTTCGCGAAGTAGAAGGCCACGCGAACAGCACAGCACAGGACAGGGGCCTCGGCTAGGAGCGGTCTGGGAGGTCGCACTGTTGTCGATGGAATCAATGACACCCAGCCTGACTCTGGGGCCCTGCATAACGGCTCTACATTTGGCGTTTCATTGGGTTCTTGTCATCTCCAACCGCATAGTCAGAAACGACCGATTCTGACACCTCAGCAGAAAGGCCCGAAGCGGCCAGGGGGACGTCGGTCACATTGCAAGTACGAAATCGATATCCGGGTATGGGCAGGCGAAGCGGGTACCGACACCTGATATGAACCTCAGATTGCGCGCAGTTGTACTTTGCGTCGAAGGTCTCCGGCACGCATTGGGCATCGATGATGTCGAAACGGGCACGTCGCATCATCGGTTCGAGAAGCCAGCGAAACGTGGATTGTTCGTCCCGGATGTGTTCTTCGAACTCTTCACGGCTCCACTCTCCGTCGACACTGTCCGACGGGCCTCAGTGCGGGTTCGATCCTGGCCACAACGTCGGTTGCATCAAGAAGTACACCCATTTAGTTGCCAGGCAGCCGAAACGTTACGACGGTTTCGCCGTCGTTGGGAAGTCGTACCCCCGTAGAGGACGCCTGAAGGAGGCTGGCCTGAAATAGTGAATCACCGTCATCGAAATTGATGACGTCATGGTCTTGCGCTAACGTTGGCGACCAACAAGTCGTCCTTGCCCCTACCCGGGGCGGGTGCAGGCCTAACGACGATGAACCGTCGAGGGAAATGAACCCCAAAATGTGCGTGTCAGGGGTGGCCCGCTGTGCAGAATTCTGCCGAGAGCATTCATCAGGCCGAAAGTACGCGCTCCGACCTTTGGTCCAAGTCAGTTCGAACCGAACCTGGACAGTTTCGGTGTCTATCGCCTGACGGCCGAACCGGCGCAATCGCCCGCCACACCTATTGCACGGAAATTCAAGGAGACTAATGACAAACCACACAGTCGAACCTGACCCGATCACGTCCCAGGAAATCTTCGCCAAGCATGAGGGTGGAAAACTTTCAGTGGTTTCAAGGTCCCCTCTGGCTTCGCGCCGAGATCTTTCCATCGCTTACACGCCAGGAGTCGCCGAAGTTTCCCGCGCGGTTGCCGCTGACCCGTCCATGGCAAAAACGCACACCTGGGCTGGCAGGCTGGTGGCCGTGATTTCGGATGGCTCAGCCGTACTGGGCCTAGGCAATATTGGACCCGCTGCCTCCCTGCCAGTCATGGAGGGCAAGTCTGCCCTCTTCAAGACCTTCGCCGACCTGGACTCTATCCCGATCGTCCTCGACACCCAGGACGTCGACGAGATCGTGCGCACCGTCAAATTGCTGCGCCCGTCCTTCGGTGCCGTGAACCTCGAGGACATCTCTGCTCCCCGTTGCTTCGAAATCGAACAGCGCCTTATCGAGGAGCTCGATATCCCGGTCATGCACGATGACCAACATGGAACGGCGGTGGTTGTCCTCGCGGCGCTGCTCAACGCGGCACAGGTGGTCGGCAAGGATCTCGAATCTTTGAACGTCGTCGTAGCCGGAGCAGGTGCGGCTGGAATCGCCATCACGGAAATCCTGCTGGCAGAAGGCATCGAGGACGTGGTGCTGCTAGACTCCCGCGGAATCATTTCGCCCGAACGTGACGACCTGAACGCCATCAAGGGCCGGTATGCAGCCCGTACGAATCCCCGCCGGTTGACGGGCGGATTGAAAGACGCTCTCCGAGGTGCAGACGTGTTCGTCGGAGTCTCCGGCGGGAAGGTCCCGGAGGAATACCTCACCGAGCTTGCCGAAGACGCAGTAGTCTTCGCTCTTGCCAACCCCGATCCTGAAATCATGCCTGACGTGGCGGCCAAGTACGCGTCAGTGGTAGCCACAGGCCGCTCCGACTTCCCGAACCAAATCAATAACGTGCTCGCATTTCCGGGCATCTTCCGTGGGGCGCTGGACGCCGGTGCTCCCAGGATCACCCAAAAAATGAAAGTCGAAGCCGCCAAAGCTATCGCAGCGATCGCACTCGCCGACGGCCTGCGCCCCGACCACATTGTGCCCTCAGCCCTAGATCCCCGGGTGGCCCAAGCCGTCGCGGACGCCGTGGCCGCATGCGCACGAGAGGGCGTAACCGTCTCGGTGTAGTACCCACACACCAGTTAGTGACGGCCGGCCGCACCCCTAAATGGCCAGGGATCATGAGAGAGTGGGGGCGAGGCCCCGCCATCTATCGCTACATTTCTGCAACCGGCCGCAGTGCCGCGATATGAAAAGCATTTCCTTCACGGTGCATGATGCCGAATTACGGGCGGCACTTTGGCCAATCGTAACTTCACGAAAGTATGTCGCGATGGGGTACACCGTGAGCAGCTGATCTGTGGCAAGAGGTCAAGACCCCATACCGACGCTGGCGTTGTGGTGCCTGGATATTATCCGGCAGGGTATCGGAGTGTCTCGAAGGGTTTGCGCTCTTCCCCTGTCGCACATTCACTGCGTTCTGTGGCGGACCGGTGACGCGAGGGGCACGGCGGATGAAGTATTCGGCCACGGCGATGTTGATGATCCACGCTGCTCCTGTAACCATGCTTTGGGCGCGAGTGTCTGGCGGGCTGGTAAGAATCTCCTGTCCGATGATGATGAGAGCCTCAGTGCCGGCGGCTATTCCAATCGCGTATGCACGGGTCATCCATGCACCGTGTCGGGCAGGGTTGGCTTGGCGAATCGCGTAGTACAAGCCCAGCGTGATGCTCAAGATCATTGAGAAGCCGATGGCTGACCGCAGAATGAGCAGGATGACGTCGGTATCTCCTGGGTGGTAGTAGAAGATGGCCATCCACACTCCAGATAACGCGGCCACCAGCCCGGCGAGAACCAGTATGTGTCCAGCGACCCGATGCCAGTTCCGCCCGCGTAGTGAGGGGACGAACTGTAACGCGCCCAGTAGTGAATACACGGTCCCACTGATGATGTGAAGGAACACCGGGACAGGAGAGTCGAAGAACCGCTCATTCTGCGGTGTGATTTCCGCACCACCTGCCAACTCGGTGAGACGAACTGCCCCGCCCAGTGTGGGGATGAGGCTGAGCAGTATCAGCCCGGTGGGAATAAGCCAGAGCGTAGGCTTGCGCCTCGTTCGAGGGCGGTTGGTTTCAGATGTTACCGGTCCGGTGCTGCGTTTCGGGACAGGTTGCCTAGGCCAGCTCATAGCAGTTCACGCATCGTGTCGGGCTGAGCGTAGAAGCGACGGTCGTCGGCGAGCCTGAGTCCTTGGATGGTGGCAGAAAATTCACTAAGTGACCTGCACATCCAATCGAGTGCGTCGAGGTCGTCCTTGTCGTGCACTGGCTCCTGACGTATCCGTTCGAGCGCCACTGTGGCATTGTCGAGGCAATCAGCGACTGATCGAAGAGCGCCAAAGTGCTGGTCACTATTTTCGTTCTGCGTCATTCGGGTACTTCTCGATCGCCACAAGTGATCCGCCGCGGAGCTCACAGAGGCGATGGGAACGCTCACCGGGTTGTAGGCACTCATCGCAGCGCAGTTCTCTAATGTCCTCGTGCGAGGAGGCGGCCGCGAAGGCGGTGAAGGTGAGGCATGATGCCGTAGATCACGATGGGCACCGCGACGGTGGCCAGGACGAAGGTACGCAGGACAGGGTGCAGCATTTCCAGCCAGTGTCCGAAGGCAAGGTTGATGGTTGTCAGTGTGGGGAAGACGGCTAGCCAAATCATCAGGGCCAGTTGGTGTTTGGTCGGCGGTGTAGGCCGGTGGGTCGCAGTGGGGGTGGACATCAGTACTCCTGGACGGTCTTTGGGTGGTGGATCGAAGGGGCGGGCAAGAAATCGAAGCTTCGTTGGTCAGATGCCCCGATTGAAGTTGCGGACGGCGTCTCGGACGTCGGCCTCGATTAGGTCGGCGTTGATGGCCATGGCGGCAGCGGATCCTTCACCGGCGGCGGTGATGACCTGCGCACGCGGGTTAGCGACGTTGCCCGCTACCCAGAGGCCGGGAACAGTGGTGAGACCGGTGCTGTCCTTGACGGGCCATCCTGCTTCGTCAGTCTCGCAACCGATGCCGGTCAGGAGGCTGTTGTTCGGAACGAAGCGTGGCGGCACGAACAACGCGTCACGGCGGATGACGCGGCCATCATCCAATTCGACCCCGAGTAGGCGGTCATTCTCTGTGACAACCCGTTTCACAGTTCCTTCGACGATCCCGATGGCCCGGGCCACCAGTTGGGAGCGCTGAAGGACAGTGAGGGACCCGACCGGAGCGAACAGGACTAAATCTTGGGTCCATTGTCGAACGATCTGTGCGTAGCGCACCGTGTCGGGGGAACTGCCCAGGACCCCAAACTGCTGGTCGCGGACCTCATAGCCGTGACAGTACGGACAATGCAGAACATCACGCGCCCACCGGTCGCTGAGGCCTTCAACGTCGGGCAGTTCATCGCGCAGGCCGGTGGCCACAAGCAGGCGCCGTGCGGCAACACGCCGACCGCCGGAGAGCAGTACCTGGAACCCGTCTTGGCCACACCGGACCAATTCCGTGGAAGTTGCCTCGAGGATTTCTCCACCGTAGCCCTTCACCTCGGCCCGACCGATGGCAAGGAGCTCGGCTGGCGGCAGACCGTCTTGAGATAAGAATCCGTGCATGTGTGAAGCCGGGGAGTTCCTTGGCACACCGGAATCGACCACGAGAACCTTACGGCGAGCTCTGGATAAAACCAGTGCTGCCGACAATCCGGCGGCACTGCCACCGATGATCACTACGTCATAATTGCTCATAACTCCAGAGTGCCCACGCACTCCGGGTCCGCCAACGAACGTTGCTGTTTCCGGGAATTCGGGGTCCGATGGACCCTGTGGGTGATTGGATGGCACTGTGGATGACCAGACAACGGCGATTGAGGCAACACTTGACCACATCGGCGCCCGACTGAAACAACTGCGCACCCGGCGCGGTGTCACCCTGACCAGCCTTTCGGCCGCTACCGGTATCTCCAAGAGCACGCTCTCCCGGCTTGAGACAGGGCAGCGGCGTGCGAGCCTGGAACTCCTCCTTCCCCTGGCCTTAGCGTTCCACGTGCCACTGGATGAGCTGGTCGGTGCACCGGAGGTCGGAGACCCGCGCATCCGTCTGAAACCCGCCAACGCAAATGGGCGAACTGTGATCCCGCTGACCCGCCAACCAGGAGGCATGCAGGCGTGGAAAATCATCATTCCCACCTCCAAGTCCACCCCTGAACTGAAAACCCATGAAGGCTACGAATGGCTGTACGTCCTCTCGGGCCGCATGCGTCTGGTCCTCGGAGATCATGACCTGGTTTTGGGTCCGGGAGAGGTAGCTGAATTCGACACTCACGTACCTCACTGGTTCGGCAGCACTGGTGAACGGCCGGCGGAAGTCCTCAGTGTGTTCGGTGGGCAGGGTGAGCGGATGCACGTCCGCGCTAAGTCCACAAGAGATAAAGCCGAGTAACGCGCACGACGCGACAGGCCACTCGTGAAAGTTCAGAACCGACGCGGGATCCGCCAGGAACGTCATCATTATGAGTTGTAGAGGCTAAGATCCGCCCTTTTCGCTTGCGACGGCCCAGCGATCGAGTCCCGGTGCGGGTTGTCAAAGCAAACTGATTCCACCTCAGCGAACTGGTAAGTCTCTGTGCCGAGGTCGAGCATTCCCGCACGGTCCATAGTTGCTGGCGTTGGCTCATCACTTACGATCCCTCCGGCATGGATGACGTGGCCCGCCCGTTGAGGCTTGCGGTGAATCGCCGGCGGGGAGTACCTGGCGTTGCCCACAGAGCGTTGCCATCCATCTTCCGATTGTGAGCATCGTGCGGGTCTTGCCGTCCCAGTTTTGGCAACGAAACTTAACCGCGTCTTCAAGGCAGCGCACCCTCTGTATATGAGCTTCACACCTGTGCAGCTTGTAGAACTAGGAGAATGCCATGACATCCCCTGCAACAACCGAGCCCGACCCAATTGCGGCATCGGCCACGTCGACCAGCCAAACGTTTTCCCTCCCCCGTCTCTACCTGCTGCGCGCGGGTTACCTGTTCATGGCCCTCGGCCTGGCAATCACCCGGTGGCCGCTCCTGATCGGGCATGACTCGTCCTTGGCGCTGATGGAAGGTGTGGTGTTGTGCATGCTCGTTGCGCTGTCACTGCTGTTCTTCCTAGGTGTCCGCTACCCGGTGCAGATGATCCCGCTCCTGCTGTTTGAGCTGGTGTGGAAGGTGATTTGGCTCAGCACAGTAGCGCTGCCGCTCTGGCTCGGCGGTGACGACCTCAACGGCGCCACCGCCAGTGTGGCCATCAACTGCTCCTTGCTCGTGATTGTCCTCATCATCCTTCCCTGGCGATACATGGTCCGGCAGTACGTAACCAAGCGCGGTGACCGCTGGCTGTCGGGCGGCAAGGTAGGAACACGATGAGTAACGCCACTGTGGATGCGATAAGTGACCTAATGGGTAGCCGAGCAGTCATCACCGGCGCCAATAGCGGCTCGGGCCTGCAAGCCGTCGCCGGGCAGAAGCGATTGTTGCTAGCTCAAGGTGAGATGTAGCGCTGGGGTACACCCTCAGCAGCTGATCTGTGGCAGAAGGATATGACCTCAGATCGGCAATTGGTGTACCCGCGACGACCTTGACCACTTCCGGCCTCTCTAAGCAGGTGTCCAGTGGAGGGTGGACTTGGAACGCATATTGGTGTGAATGCACATACAGCCAGGACTGTTCAGGGGGTGAACGTGCGTCGGCAAGTAGGTCGGGCGGCAACCCGGTCGCTGCCAGGTCACTGCCGAAGGGTCGCGCTTATTTGCCGAGGGTGGTTAGTAGCGGGCTCATACGGTAGGGGATGGGTTGGCGAAGGAACATGCTTGTTCTGGTTCGCAGGATTCCTGGGCAAAGACGTATTTCCTCTGACACCCGATACAGGTCGTCCGGGTCCCGTGCCACGACTCGGCAGAGGAGGTCTGTCTCTCCTGCCGGGGCGAGGCATTCGATGATTTCCGGGATGGCTCGTAGTCCGTCTACTGCGACGTTGATCCGGTGTTGGTCGAGTTCGGCTGCTACATGGGCGGAGATTCCCATGCCGAGGGCTGCTGGATCGATACGTACGCTGTGAGACCTGAGTACTCCTAGCCGCTCGTACCGTTCGAGGCGGGCTTGGACCGTTCCGCGGGCCAGTCCTGTGCGATGCGCAATTGCGAGGATGGTCATTCTGGGATCGGCGTCCAGCGCCTCGAGGACTGCGCGGTCGATCGCGTCTCGGATGGGGCGGTCCGTTTTGTCGACGACCATGAGGGTCTCCTCGTTCTGCGCGGTCAGGATGACCAGTGTTGTCGGTCAAATTGTGTCTGGCGTGGTCAGGTTGACTACCTTCTACTTCAACTGTTGCACAGACATTCGAGTTTACGGCTTCATTAGTGACAGAACGCCCCGGAGGTTGAAGCTCTCTCCTGGGTTTCGGGAAGCACCCGAGGAGCACACCTCCTGCTCGGTTGCTGGAAGTGTGCTCCTATGAGGAGTTACTGTCCGCCCGCTGCGTCATCCCTGCTGCGGTCTCCCACTAAACCAGCTCACATCCCGCGCGCCCGGCACGCGGGATGTGAGTTGTTTTCCAGGCCCCGCAGGCTTCTTCGGTCAGTGCCAGCCCTAGCATCAGGCGGCAGAAACCATATCAACGAGGCGTCCGTCGACGAGGTTGACCGATCCGTGCATGCTGGGCAGGTGTACGAGATCGTGGGTCACGAGCAGGGTTGAGGTGTTCAGTTCGTCGGTAAGGCGCAGGATCAGTTCGATGATGCTGGCACCGCGTTCCTGGTCTAGAGCGCTCGTGGGCTCATCGACAAGGAGAACACTGGGATCGTTCATCAGTGCCCGGGCGATATTGATGCGCTGGCGTTGCCCGCCAGAGAGCTGGTGGGGCCGCTTGTCGCCTTGATCAGCGAGGCCTACCGTTTCCAGAAGATCACCAGCGCGGGTGATGGCCTGTGCGCGATTGCTCCTGCTATGCCGTATGCCCAGTTCGTTCATGACGACCAGTTGTTCCCGCGCAGTGAGAGAGGGAACAAGGTTGGACTGCTGGAAGACGATGCCGATGCTGTTGCGCCGTAGTTCTGTAGCCTCGTTCTGGGTCAATTGGGTGGCGTCGACGTCGTTGATGAGGACCTGCCCGGAGGTTGGCCGGATGAGTGTTGCCGCGACCGCGAGGAGACTGGACTTCCCGGATCCGCTGGGGCCGGTGATGCCGGTGACCGTTCCTGGGTGGCCAGCGAGGTTCACGTGGTCGACGGCGGTGATGGTGCTGTCCCCATCGGGGAAGGTCAGGGTGATGTTGTTCAGGCGGATCATCGGTTACTTCCTAGGGCAGTGAGGGGGTCGGCGGAGGTGACAGAGCGCAGGGCGAACGCTGCCCCGGCCAGTCCGAGCACGATCATGATGAAGCCCGGAAGGGCTGTTGTGAGTGGGCTGAGCAGGAACGGCAGCGCGGAACCGGCGAGAGTGCCCAGGAGCGCGACTATCCCCAGGCCGAGGCCTATTCCCAGGAGCAGCACGATGAGTGCTTGTCCGAGGGCGTCCCGGATGAGGGAACGGGTGCTTGCTCCGAGTGCTTTGAGGACCGCGATGTCAGCCTTTCTCTGCATCGTCCACACGGTGAAGAACGCTCCGATGACCAGTCCGGAGATACCGAACAGCATGCCGACCATGAGCAGGAGGGAGCCGATTTCGGACCGGAACGAGCTCAGGGCGGTCAGGGAGGCGAGGGTGGTTTTGGAGATGGTGGCATGGGCGCTGTCGGCGGCAGCCCAGTCAGGTTCGCCGGTAACGGTGAGGACGGTGGCGTAGGCATCGGGATTGCCGGTGGTTGCTGAGTATGACTGCCAGTCGTGCAGGGTCATCCGGATGACGGGGGTGTGGCTGTACCAGTCATCTCCGCTGATCGTCTCAACGATGTATGGGGTACCTGCAATCGTGACGCTGTCACCGGTCACCACCTGGAGGTCTTTCGCTGCAGGCTCTGACAGTGACAGGAGCCCGTCCCCAGCGGGAGCGGCGGCATCAAATCCCGGTTCAACTCCGAACACGGCTACCGCCGCACGGGCGGTGCCGGTCTCGGCGCGGGTCTGGCTGATCCCCACCGGTTCGGCTGTACTGACGCCTGCCGTTGCCGCCCAGGAACGGGCCTGCTGCTCGGTCACAGTCGAGTCGGAGAACGTCGGCTCAGCACCGTTGTTCAGGGTTGAGAAGACGATCCGGTCTGCAGGGAGGGCGAGGACTGCCGAGATGTTCTGGGTGGCTAGGCCACCGGTGAGGCCGCTGAGGAAACCGACAAGGACAGTGATGAGAGCAACGACGGAACCGATAAGGACGAATCGTCCCCGGGCGAAGCGAAGATCGCGTAACGCGACGAACATGGTGTTTTCCCTTTCCTGCCACCGGATTCGGTGACAGGTTTAACTCTTCCGTTTCGGGGCTGCTCGTTCATCGGTCTCCCGATTGCTTTCTGCTGATCGAAGGGATGGTTCCCTGGTCGTACTTTCGAACGATGAGCCGGCCCTGTTGCGGGCGTAGCATTCAGATCATGGCCCACACTGCTTTGACCCCGGTTTTCCGGGGCCTCCGCACCGGCCTGCATGCCCTGTTCATCGTCCTGGCCGTCGTGGTCCTCGCCCGGGCCGTGATTGTCCCGTCTGACGCCAGTGCGCTCATCATCGTCCTGACGGTCGTCCTGATAGGGGTGTATTGCCTCGGGGCCGTAGTGCTTCGACCTGCTCGCCCAGTACCGAATGCGCTGGCGTCGGCCTGGTTGGGTGTCCTGTCCGTGGTGTGGCTTGTCCTGTTGGTGCTCAGCCCTGATGCCGCGTATTTGGCCTTTGCCTTGTTCTTTCTCTACCTGCACTTGCTAGGCAGGAGGTGGGGAACAGCGGCAATCATAGTGTCGACCCTCGTCGTGGTCTGCGCTTTGGGCATCCACAGCGGCTGGACCGTTGGCGGTGTCGTCGGTCCCTTTGTCGGCGCAGGGGTGGCCCTGCTGATCGGACTTGGCTATCAGGCCCTCGCCCGTGAGGCGGAGCAGCGAGAAGCACTCGTCAAAGAGCTGCTGGAGACACGAGATCAGCTCGCCGCGACCGAGCACGAAGCAGGAGTACTCGCAGAGCGTGCCCGTCTGGCACGGGAGATCCATGACACCGTCGCGCAGGGGCTCTCCAGTATCCAGATGCTGCTGCACGCAGCCGAGCGACTAAACCTGAACCGGCCCGGAGTCGAACACATCCAGCTGGCGCGCGAAACTGCTGCCGCGAGCCTCGCTGACACGCGCCGGTTCATCCGGGAGCTGACCCCACCAAACCTGGACGACGACGGGCTGGGAGGTGCCCTGCGCAGGCTCGCCACCACCCAATGGGCTGCCCAGGGCCTCCAGGTGCGGGTGCGCGTATCGGACACGGTCGTCCTGCCGATGCACTTACAGACCGCGTTGCTACGGATAGCCCAAGGAGCAATCGCGAACGTCCTGCAACACGCGAACGCGACCACCGCCACGATCTCACTCGCTATTGATGACAGCGTTCTGCGGTTCACGATCCTCGACGACGGGACAGGATTTGACCCACAAGCACTCACACAGGAACACACGTCAGATTCCTTCGGACTTCAAGCCACCGAGGAGCGCGTGCAACAGCTCGGCGGAACTCTAACCCTTGACGCTGCCACTGGGCGCGGAACCCGTCTCACTGTCGAACTCTCACTTCAGGACGCAGCATGATTAGGCTCGTTATTGCCGATGATCACCCCATCGTCCGCGCCGGCCTGATCGCCCTTTTCAGCCTCGAGGACGACCTCGACGTGATCGCCGAGGTGGCCTCCCCCGACGAAGCTGTAGCTGCCGCGGAGCGGGACAGTCCCGACGTCGTTCTCATGGACCTCCAATTCGGAGCCCGAGCGACCTCCACCGGCGCTGATGCCACACGGCGCATCAGATCCCTCGAAGCCCCTCCCTACGTTCTGGTACTGACGAACTACGACTCTGACGCTGACATTCTCGGCGCCGTCGAAGCCGGCGCCAGCGGCTACCTTCTCAAGGACGCTCCACCCCACGAACTGGTAGCCGCGGTCAGGGCTGCTGCCGCCGGCGAAAGCGCACTCGCCCCCGTCATCACCTCCCGGCTCCTCAACCGCCTCCGCGCCCCGGGTATCAGCCTCAGTACTCGTGAAATCGAGGTACTCGAGCTCGTCAGCACAGGACACTCGAACAATGAGATCGCTGTAAGCCTCCACATCAGCGAACCCACCGTGAAATCACACCTCTCCCACATCTTCTCCAAACTCGACGTCACATCCCGCACCGCCGCCGTCGCCACCGCTCGTACCAAAGGGATCCTGCGTTAGCTCGTCCAACCGGACCCCACAATCGATCGATCTCGGTGCGGGCTTTTACAAAGTCGAGAGCATGTTGCGTTAGGGCACACCCACACGCAACACGCCGCAGCCAACATATCTGCGTGGCGTTAGGGTCTTCTAGCGACTTTTGCAACGAATATGTGCAGACATCTAGGCCCTTCGCCCCAACACGAGCTCGTCGTCGGCGTCCTTTCGTAGGTTCAGCCTCCGATGTACTCCCCGGTTACTGGATCAACAGTGCCGACTTCTATGCCTTCACATTGGGAGCGACCGGCGTCTGTGGTTGGCTCGTAGCGCAGACAGAAGGCCTCGTAGTAAGGCATTCCGTTTTGCAGTGCGGCCAGTGCTTCCTCGTACGTGAATTTTTGCTCCGAGTCAGCTTCAGGGCTGTCTGTTGGTGCTGGGGGAGTCGTCGTTTCGGGTTCTGCACTCGGGGCCTGGGTAGCTTGCACGGAGGGCATAGTCCCGCCTGGCGTCATCGGAATCTCTTCCCCCAGTCCGTTGGGTTGAATGGTGATGCCCGTGATTCGTCCTGGCAATTCGGTGGTAGTCGAGGCGAGCCAACCGGTAGAAACCTCAAGCTTGGAAGCATTGGTGCCGTTCAGGTACTGGTTGTGAAGGGTAGTAGACCGCCTGCTGAGGTCATCTCCTACAGGCTCCTCGAGCACCGTACCGTCCGTCAGGGTGTAGCCGTACTTGCCTTCCACGCCACCGAGAGCATCGGTGTAGTGCGGGCCCCAGTCAGCCACGTGGTACACAGAAAGGTCCTGGAACTCGTAGGCGGTTCCGTCCTCATCGTAGATAGTGACAAGGTAGACGGACACGTCCTCGGTCCCCTTCCTGTTATCGATGCCGACGTGCGCGTAGCTGATCGGCGGAATGCGTAAGTCTTCGCGTAATTGCTCCACATCGCTCGGTCCCTCTGCGGGAATTTCCACTGTCAGTTCCGCCCCGTAGGACGTTGTGGCTGTAAATGATTGGCCTAGCTCATACGTGGCCGGGGTTTCCTCGGCTGAAGCAGATGGGGAAGGATCGACCGCCGTGGTGGGCGGCGCTTCTGCCTCAGAGCCTGTGGAACAACCATTCAGGAGAAGCGTGATTGCTATGGCGAGGCCGGGGAGGGCGGTAGTGGGACGCATAAGAGTTCTCCGTTACATGGGTTCTGAGACTAAATGTAGGAGTAGGCGGTGACATTTCAGCTGGCCGGATAGGTGGTAACCCACTGTTTGGCCTCGAGGTTGGCAATTCGTCGGTACAGGGTGGCTCTCGACATGCCAAGGTCGCGGGCGACGTGGGAAGCGGGTTTACCCTGCTCGATGAGGCGGCGGGCGTTGGCGATCTGGCTGTCACTGAAAGTCGGACGTCGTCCGCCGAGGTCTAAGCCGGCGGTGCGGCGTTTGGTGTTGGAGTCGTTGACGCGTTCGCGTTTGATCTCGAGCTCCATCTGCGCGAGGGCAGCCATGACGGTGAAGACCATGGATCCCATGGGTGTGCCAGTGTCGACGTTCCCGCCGCCGAGGTTCAGGACTCGCAGGTTCACCTTCTGAGCTCGAAGTTCATCGGCCAGGGCGAGCATGTTGGAAGTGGAGCGGCCGAGGCGATCGAGGGTGGTGACGATCAGGGTGTCACCTTCATGCAGTGCGTCGAGGGCTTTGTCGAACTGGGGCCGTCGCGCATGAGCACCGCTGACGCCGTGGTCGATGTACAGGTCATCGCGGCGGACGCCGGCGGAGAGTAAATCGGCAACTTGCCGATCGGTGTCCTGGACGCGCGTCGATACCCGCGCGTACCCGATGAGCTTGCCCATGCGGCTCCTCTATGTCGATTGCTCCCATAATTGTCTCGCAACCTACTTCTCAGTCACGACTAGATACCCCACTTAGGAGACAGGGTAGCAAGACATAGAGGGAGTCGTAGTGGCAGGGGAGTGGGGTTGTCTCGTCCTAGTGTTTTGCAACCCTACGTTGGCCTCAAGGGGTCGTCGCAACACCTATTTGATGAGGTGTTGCTATGGGAGGAAATCAGGCTTCGAGGAATCGACAGGATCGGTTCTGGGAGCTCCTCCGGCAGGGCTACACCGCCGGGGCAGCGTGTGAGGCTGTGGAGGTGCATAGGACTCAGGGCTATCGGGGGATCAAAGCAGCTGGAGGCCGGTTCCCTGTTGCGGAGCGGCCTCGCTCGGGTAGGTATCTGGGCCAGGACGACCGGTTGAAGATCGCGGACCTGCGCCTGACCGGCGCGGGCGTTCGTCATATCGCCAGGGAACTCGGCCGGGCACCATCGACGATTTCCAGGGAGCTGCGCCGGAACAGCAGGCCTGGTACTGGCGCTTACCGTCCTTACGCGGCGCAGAAACGGTGTGATCAGCGAGCCTGCAGGCCCAAGCCCGGCAAGCTCACCGACGCCCGGTTGGTCGCTGTGGTCGAGGAACGATTGCGGAAGAACTGGTCGCCGCAACAAGTCAGCGATGACCTGAACCGGGTGTTTGCGGGGCGGGAGGAAATGCAGGTGTCCCACGAAACGATCTACCAGTCTCTGTTCGTCCAGGGCCGCGGGCACCTTCGCGCTGACCTGCATAAACACCTTCGAACGGGCCGGGCTGCACGTCAGCCCCGCGGCCTGCACTTTACCTCGAAAGGGCGCATCAGGGACAAGATCCTGATCAGTGAGCGTCCCGCTGAAGCCTCCGACAGGGCAGTGCCTGGGCATTGGGAAGGTGATCTCATCGTCGGGTCCGCGTCAGGTTCTGCGATCGGCACCCTTGTTGAGCGAACCACCCGCTATTTGATGCTGGTGCACCTACCGGACGGGCACAGTGCGGAGAACGTCCGGGACGGCCTCGTCGCCACGATCAGCACACTGCCGGCGCACCTACGCCGTTCACTCACCTGGGATCAAGGCACCGAAATGGCCCGCCACCGCGAGGTCACCGTCGCGACTGACATGGCAATCTTCTTCTGCGACCCCCACTCGCCGTGGCAGCGCGGGTCGAATGAAAACACGAACGGGCTGCTGCGCCAGTACTTCCCGAAGGGCACCAACCTCAACGCACACAGCCCCGAACACCTCCTCGACGTCGCCACCGAACTCAACCAGCGACCCCGCAGAACCCTCGACGGCATCACGCCCGCCGCAGCACTCGAAAAGCTACTCTTAGACCCATCGAAACCGTCTGTTGCGACGACCATCTGAAACCGCCCTACGATTGCGAGACGTTGGAGTATGCCACTGATCTGCGAAACCTGCTGGCGTCACATACCGGATCTCCCGCATCTGCCGTGTCGGATACATGGGCGTGAGGATGTTGAGAGTTAGCGCTAGCCTCAGTAGGTGGATTCGATAGCAGCGCCAAAGCAGGACCGATCAATGGGCTGGATGATTACGGCCATCTTGGTCCTAATTGCTGTAGCTGCATGGACGCTTCTCTTCCTGCCTTCCAAGTTGTACCCATCCGAAGCATTCGAGAAGGTCATTGTTTCCGCCCCGTGCGTAGAGGCTGCACAATCGGACTCACCGACGGATTCATTCAACCCCAACGGGCTGATCCCGTTCCCACTCAAGTCCTCTTCTCAAGTAACTATCGTTGACGGTGAATGTGCGGATCCGGCATCCGCCGGATTGCGGGTACAAGCCGCAAGTGCAGCGGCAGCGGCTCAAAATGGTGTGCGACAGGCATTAGGTGTCGTGGTGGCTGCGCTCCTTGCGACCGGCGCGGCTGCCGCGGGGGTGCGGATAAACAACAAGACCGTCCGCCAGGCGAAGCGACACCATGACGAAATTCAAGAGCGTGCTCGCTTGACCGCTAACGATGACCGCTTCTCGGCGGCGGTGAAGCACCTTGGGGATTCGGCAGCCCCTGTTCGAGTTGGCGCACTTCACTCATTGCATAGGCTCGCCCTGTCAGAACCCGAGCGGCTAAGCACGATACTGGAAGTCTTTTGCGCGTATCTCCGGCAACCATTCCATCACCCCGATCTTGATCGGGATATCGGCGACACGTCACCTCTACCCTTCGGTAAGACCGGGTGGGTTCCGCCCGATGGGACTGCACGTGACGCTCGCGATGCAGAACGAGAAGTTCGCCGTACATGCGCCGAGCTCCTGCCAGAGCTGCTACCAAGTGCCGAAAGTGTGCGAGGGGGACATCAGTCACCTCCGTTTCTAAGGTTGTCTAGAGCAAATTTGGACGACCTAGTGATCGCGGACAAAGGCTTCAGCTTGGACTTAACGAACACGTACTTCGGTAGGAAATTATCGTTGAGCGGTTGCTACGTCGATGGTGACTTGACAGGGATCGACGCGTCTCTCGGGTCCTGCACCATGCAGCGATGCGAGGTGAGCGGTGAAATATTCTTCGAGGATGTGACCGCGACATCGCTCTACTTTTCCGAGGTTATGACAACCAGCCTGATTCTTAATGGCTCGAAATCCTTGCAAAGTATGTCTTTCTCCCGATGCCTCATGGAGATGCTCGATATTAGCGCGTGCATCACTAGAAACTTGTCGCTTGATGAGACGACCATGGGCAACCTCGCAACCCTTTCGCTGGATGAAATCCGAGTTCGGAAAGACGGTTTCGGCATACGTCTACCCGCCGGGGTGCAACGAGTTGCTCTCACCAACGACACGGATCACTTTGGTCTGGAGGTAGAGCCGCAGTCGACAGCAATTACTCGCTGATGAAGGTTCCAGTCGTTGACGCGCGTGGTGTAAGAACCTGAAGAGCGTCACGTCAGCCAGATAGGATGGCTGCGTCCCCGTCGAGATGGGAACTGTGAGGCCCTGAAGAACCCTGACCAGTCGGCCTCACAGTATTTCTGTTGGTTTCAGTCGAGTCAGAGTGAGCGCACTGGTTCGTTATCGGAGCGTTCAAATTCCCCATTGATATTCCCTGGTTGGCCGTCAGCTCTGCGAACTGTCCGTCGTGCCGTTATCGTGTGCTGCGGGAAAGGTCTCCACCGCTTTGCGGTTGGATGCGCGGCGGCGGCCGGCGGCCCCGTTTTCGAGTCCGAGCTTCTTTAGTTCGTCGGTGCTCCAGCCGTCTTTGGTTGCCCGGACGTAGGCGCGCTTGTCTTCGCGTTCCGCTTCGGCTAGCTGTTCTTTGAGGTCAGCTACGCGCTGCCTGGCTTTGACCAGGGCGGTGATGGATTCGATGCGTGAGTCGAGGAGTGCGCGTGCTTGTTGTTGTGTTTGTTCGATGCTGATGTTTCCCATGGTTCAACCCTATCTGTGTCGATTCTGGTGGTCCGCTATTGCCAAGGCATGGGTGTGTTTCTTCGTTCACTGGGAAGTGGTAGGTGCGCGTTGCGTGGATCGTTGAACCATTCGTCGACGTCGGCCATGTCGTAACGGACTGCTTTGCGTCCGAGATTGTAGAACGGCGGTCCGATCTCCCGGCGCCTCCATGAGGCCAGCGCCATCATGCTGATGCCGTATTTCTGAGCCACCTGGCGTGGCGTCACTAACCCATACATCGCTCGTCTCGCTTTCATCTTTGCCACCGTTCCTTTCGGCAACGCCGTCATCACTTGGCCGCGAAGTGAATTGGCAAGTTGGAGTCGGGGGACCGTGGAATACCGGAGGGAGCGAAGCGAGTGAGGATATGCCGCGAAAGCCGCCGGCGGAGACTTGCCAAGAGAAGGGCGGACAGTACCTTCAACAGCCGAAACGGAACGGCGCAGCCGTCATGTCATCTGAGGCGCGGAGCGCCTCATCAGAAGTTTGAAGACCCCACCCTCCACAAAACGTCGGGCGACAAGGAAGACGGAGCCCTGGCGGAGCAAGGAAGACGGAGCCCTGGCGGAGCAAGGAAGACGGAGCCCTGGCGGAGCAAGGAAGACGGAGCCCTGGCGGAGCAAGGAAGAAC
>NZ_JBZCNB010000010.1:90325-100521 GCF_058269075.1 Arthrobacter sp. TJ-270
GCAAGGAAGACGGAGCCCTGGCGGAGCAAGGAAGACGGAGCCCTGGCGGAGCAAGCTATGCGTTTATGTGCCATAAACGCGGATTCGGCCTAGCGCCTGCGGCTTCGGCCGTGGCACACTGAGGTGTGGGACCTCCGGGGGAGGGGCGCTGCGCTGGGCTGGAAAGGGGGACGGGCGTGGTTGAGAGCGATGAAAACGGCGGCACCGATGATGCTGCGAAGCCGCCCCGTCGGGTCTGGTCTTCGCGGCGCAAGCGCATTGAAGGTAAGACCCAGTACGTGCGTGTCTCCATGTCGGAGATGGAGCGCGCCAAGTTACTCAAACTTGAGGCACAAACGGGTTTGTCACCTTCGGCGATTCTGGTCGATGCGGCCTTGGGTACTGGAGATCCGGCTTCGTTGCAGTTGCGTAAGCAGGAACTGGCGACCCTTCTTGAGATGCGGTACCTGGTTGCTACAGCTGCGAACAACATCAACCAGGTCGCACGTCACCAGAACACGACGGGGGAGATGGCTTCGAACGGCCGCGCAGTAGTTCAGGAAGCCCGTGAGGTGATGGCGAAGATTGTCGACGTCATCGAGGAATTGAAGCCATGATCCCGAACATCACTAAGGGCGACCGTCCGGTCGGGCTGATGAAGTATCTGGTTGGTCCGGGCAAACGGAATGAGCACACCGACCCGCATCTGGTAACAGGCAGTCCCACCATCATGGCGTGGTTCGATGACGTGCAGCTGGACGAGAGCTCCGCTGTCATGGTCGCGAAGGAACTCGACCTGAACCGGCGAACCTTCGACGTGGAAGTCCCCAATCACGTGTGGCACTGTTCGCTCTCGGTGCGCGCCGATGAGCGGCCGGTCACCGAGCAGCAGTGGGCCGACATCGCCCAGGACTTCATGGACGAGATGGGTTTCATGGAGACGAGCGGTAAAACGCCCGTGCAGTGGGTTGCTGTCCACCACGGAACGAGCATCGCCGGCAATGACCACATACACATCGTGGCTTCCCGTGTGCGCTCAGATGGCACTAAGTGGCACGACGGGGCCGACTATGCGAAGGCGCAACGTGCGGCCCGTGGCATCGAGAAGAAGTACGGGCTGATGGAGTTGGGACAGTACGCCGAGCGCGGCTTCAAACCAGCCGAGCAAAGGGCCGGCCGCGAGCAGGAGCCGGCACGGTTCCGGATGGAACGACTGGTCCGTTCCAGCGCGGTCGCCTCGCAGCATGAGGCGGAGTTCGTGCGTCGTCTTCGTCGCAGCGGCTTGCTGGTCAGCGCCCGTTTCGCGGACGGCGGGAGAAGTGTTGTCACGGGTTACTCGGTTGCTGAAAGGCCTCCGAAGGGCATGCGTCCCATCTGGTTCAGTGGAGGGAAACTCGCCAAAGACCTCACCCTTCCCGCACTGCGAACAAGCTGGCCGGATACGCCGCAGCAGGCGCAGGAAGCAGCCGAGGAATGGTGGGCTGCGAAGCGCCACCACAGGATCGCGAACCCGGACGCCTCAGACATGAAACAAGGATCCCCCGTGACCTCGGAGGCGGGCCGGGCGTTCGATGAGGACCTGGCCAGGAAGCTTGCTGTGCAGCTGGCAGGAGCCCGGCGAGCGATGACGAAGGTCGCTCCAGAGGATCACCAGACCTGGGCGCATGTGGCACGTGAGACCTCCGGTCTGCTCGGTGCCTGGTCGCGGGCGACTGAACCAACGCCCGGTCCGCTGGCTGAAGCTTCGCGGGCGATGGCCCGGTCCGCTCACCGAAGCGGCCTGAAGATTACCGAACCTGTTGATCCGCCGTTGCGGATGGCCGGCACCACAGCCTTCCTTCTCGCTGCTACAAGCGCACCGTCACCGGTCGCCCAGGCACTGATCATGCAGCAGATGCTCCGCACCTTCGGCGCAATCCGCGCCATGCACGAAGCAGGGAGAGAACTTCGAGAAGCCAACGTGTTGACGCAAACGATCCGGATTCAGCTGGCCGCTGTCGCGGGACCGTTGCCGGATGTTCCCGAGCCGAAGCTGCAGCCCGCACATGATGGACTGAACCGGCCGGTCGGAGCCCTGACCGAGGTCGACGGGTACGCGGCACGGCAGCGCCAGCTCGAACAACACACCACACACGATCAAGGGATAGGGAGATAGTCGTGGACCACACACCAGATGGAGCCAATGACCTGCTGCGCGGGCAAGCACAAGCCGCGCTAGCTGTAGCCGGGAGGCTCGGGGAAATGCTCGCCCGTCAGCGGGCCGAGCGGCAGCAGGAACTGCAGCGTGCGGCCAACGAGGAACGCCGCCAGCTTGAGGAACGGTTCGAAGCCGAACGCGCTGTGATGCGTACACAGCTAGCGGCAGTACACGAGCCGCAGTTCTGGGACTCCGCGCAGCTCCAGGAAGTCGCCACCCACTATGCCCTCGCGCAGCAGTGGGAATCCTTCGATGACATGGCGCGGTTGTCCCGTGAGCACATGCACGATGAGATCAAGGTCCGGTACGACCTCACCCCGGAACAGTTCCTCGACAGGCAAGCAGCACCACCAGAGGCCAGTGTCTATAAAACCCAGGAGAAAGCAACCGAGGGGCAGGAAGCCCAGCAAGGCTCGGCCGGGGCCGAACAGCAAGCTGCCGTCATTGTCACGGGAGACCTGCAGAACGACGTCGACACGCAGAACGCTGCCACTGATGCCGCGGACTTGTGGGACACCGGTGACCGTCGGGTGAAACTTGCAGAGCGGCTCATGGACACGTTCGGGCACACCGAGGAAGGCAAGGAAGCCGTCACTGCCGTTCTCGCCGCAGACCGTGACCAGGGCACGCATCCTCGCAAAAGCGTTCGGAGTGGGTACAAGCTCGTGAAGGGGAAGAAGTTCACCGGCCGCGGTGCGGCCCGGGAGCGTGAGGTAGGGCTTGGCTAGGCGGCAATGATGAATAGCGCCGAGCTCGGTGGCATGCCATACCGGAACTACTTGCACTACGAAACGCGATCGATGCTGAAATCGCCTCGCTCGGACATAGTCGAACGGCGTCTTCCCTTGCCGGCTGAAATTGGGAGACATTGGGGTAGCTCCCTCAGCAGCAGTAGCGGTGGATAACCAATCAGGATTGTCCCCGGCTGTGGTCAGTCGAACCAATTGTCCAGACGGTCTCTGGACAATTGTGCAACAGAATGTTGCACAATTGCCGAGCACCCACCCGCGCAAGCTCATCAGCGGGCCGACCGTAAGGTTCGAATCCAAGACTGTGCGCTGGGCATGTGCAGGAACTGGCCTTTATGCTGCGTACAACAACGGTCTCCGTCGCGGGCGAACCGCAGCAGTTCCGTCAGTTCTGGCCGGGTGATGTCCCGGCCGGAGGCCTTGTCCATGAAGACTCGGTCCAGGACCTGGCCTTCGAGCTGACGTTTCTCGTTCTGGTCCAGGGTACTCACGCGCACGTACCCGATCCGCTGTCCAGTCACCGCGCCTCCCGCCCTGTCAGGTTATGTTCTAGGCCCGTTCCAAAAGAAAAGTCGAGAGATGCGGGCCCGTTCGTCAGGTTGGGGTGTACCCGAACTGGACGAACTCCTGCCCTTGCACCAGGTTCTCCGCAAGACAGTGACGTGTTTCCCTCGACCAACAACGTGTGAACTACGGGAGGCCTTAGCGGCGTTTTCGTCTGGTGGGATGGTCATCAGATCACTTACGGCTGGTAAGCAAGCAGACCCTGTTGGTTCTGCGTCCCTGAAGATGCGCGGGGGAAGTGTTGCAGCCCACCCATCCGCGTGATGCTGGAAGAAGGGGTGGTTGCCGTAGCCGAAGACAATAAAACCCTGCATGATCCTTGGCGGGGGCTGGCCGATGTTCCGGGGCGGCATCACCCCCTGCTTGTGCCCGGCGGGGCCTGGAGCGGTTCCACGGCAAGCGGTTCCTGCCCCACGGGATAGCTTCCCCCGTCCCGTCTCGGTAAGTTGCCGTCACTGAACAGCGGGATGTGGATCTGTTATCGGCACGTCGATGTCATGGCCCTGCGCCCGCAGGTAAACCACATGGCTGGCTGTTTCAGACACTGCCAGGCGCAGTGAGAAGGCCTGCAGGGACTCCCAGCCACGGGACCACGTGAGGTGGCGGGCGATGTCCCAAACGGTTTCGGGCCGATGCCGATCCAGGACCTGGAGGACCTCGTCCGAGCGTTGGCGGTTGTGTTCGATCAGCTGTGCGACCCGGCGTTGCATGCCGGCGAAACGGTACTCGTGCGCAGGGCAGACCTCCATCTCATCCTCGAACGCGATCAGGTTCAGGGACTCGTAGTAGTCCGCCAGCGGGTTGGGCGGGCCTGGCAGCTCCAAGGCTATGTGCGGAGAGATGCGCGGCAGTACGTGATCACCGCTGAATATCAGGCCGTGGGGTTCATCGACCAGACAGATGTGCCCCGGCGAGTGGCCGGGAGTGGTGACCACTCGCAGGCCAAGCCCCTTGGCTGGCACCAAGCCGCCATCGGGGAACCGGAGGTCCGGATCCGCGAGGTTCTGCAGATGGATGAGGCTGGGGCGGCCCATGGCCACCTCGGCCAGCCTGTCCGACGGCACGCCCCACAACGTCAGCTCCTCGCGGTGGGTGCGCAAGACAAGGTCAGCGTCATCGAAGGCAGTGAGCCGGCGCACTTCCCGGTCCCCCAAGGCAACCCATGCCCCCGATGCCATCCGCAGGCGGGAAGCCATGCCGAGATGGTCCGAGTGGAAATGAGTGACGACGATTCCCGTCAGATCGGAGACCCCTAGGCCGGCTTGCCGCAGGCCGGCGGTCAGATGATCCAGACCGGCGTCACTGTCCCAGCCCGGATCGATCAGGACCGCGTCGCCGTCACCCAGGAGCAGGTAGCTGAGGGTATAGCGCATGGGATTGCCAAGGAATGGAACGGGGATGGACCACACATCCGTGCTGAGCTGTTCAACGGGCGGCAGCACCTTGTTCTGCCACGCTTCCTTTTGGGCGCGGCCGGTGAGGGTAATCGGTGCCAGGCTTGGAGAGTTCACGCCACATCGCCTGATCTAGCCGGGATCCGTTCAGAGGCTTCGGCTGCCTCTGCCTCCTTCTCGGAAGCAGGAGCTGCGTAGCGCCATCTCGAGTGCGGATAAAGACTCGTCCAAACCTCAAACCCGGAAGCGGCGTCTATGAATTCCCGCTGAGATACGCTCTCCGGAGCAAGCCATAAACCGCTGCCGTCGGGCATCGCTTCATCAACTACCCCCCAACGATGCAACCTTCCATGCAGCCGGACCTCGACGATCTCGCCAACAAGGGACTGCCACTGGTCCGTGCGGTGCATGCTGGCGCGACCGGTCTCCTGAAACCCCATACGTCGATGTCTTCCTTTTCTGATGTCGGCCATTTTGTTAGTTTGATCGCTGCTGTCCAGTCCGGAGCCAGGATGGCCCCGACGTTTCAGAAGGCGTGCTCGGGGCCGGGGAACTGCCCGGAGCGGACCTCCTCGCCGTAGGCCTTAGCTGCGTCGCCGAGAGTGGTCCGAATGTGCGCATACTGTTTGACGAATTTAGCCATCTTTCCGTCGCGCAGGCCGGCCATGTCCTGCCATACGAGGACCTGCCCGGTGGTCGCATTCCCGGCACCGATGCCGACCGTAGGGACGGAAACTGCGGCATCAATCGCCGCCGCGGTTTCGGCCGTGACCATCTCCATCAGCACGCAAAAGGCACCTGCCTCCGCCAAGGCTACCGCGTCGTGGACCAGCCGCTCAGCGTCGTCCCCGCGGCCCTGCACCCGGTAGCCGCCCAGGGCATGTTCGCTTTGTGGGGTGAAGCCGATGTGGGCCATCACGGGGATACCTGCCTGGACCATCGCCCGGACGGTGTCGGTGTAAAAGCTGCCAACTTCGATTTTCACTGCGTGGGCGAGGCCCTCCTTCAGGAACCGGACGCCCGTGGCCACAGCCTGTTGCGAGGAAACTTCGTAACTGCCGAACGGTAGGTCGGCGACTACGAGGGCGCGCTTTGCCGCGCGCGAAACTGCCCGGCACAGCGGCAGCAGTTCATCCACCGTGACTGGCAGGCTGGTTTCATTTCCGAAGACGTTGTTGGAAGCAGAATCGCCGACGAGGAGTACCTCAATACCTGCCTGGTCGAAAATCTCCGCGGTGTACTGTTCGTAGGCCGTCAGCATGGCGAAGCGATGACCGTTGTCCTTCGCCTGCTGGAGGTGATGGGTTCGAATCCGGCCTCCGGTCCTCGTCGCCGTTTCCGTAGTCTGAACGCCGGTTTTTGAAGGGCCGTTTCCGTAGGGTGCCGGAACCTCCGCGGAGGTGCTTTCGGGGCTGTTACTCATAACCATGAGTCACTTCACCGCGCTGTTGTTCAACGCAAAGGGCGGGCGGACCAATCCAGGGGTGACTCCTGCGGCGGGATCGTTGCCGAGCTGGAGAATTCGGTTGCGCTGGTCTACGTGCACAATCTTGGGTTTGTAGGTCCTTGCTTCTTCTGTGGTCATGTTCGCGTAGGTAATGAGTATGACCGTGTCGTTTTCCTGGATCAGGTGCGCAGCCGGACCGTTGATGCCGATCACACCGGAGCCACGTTCGCCGGCGATGGTGTAGGTCTCCAGGCGGGCGCCGTTGGTTACATCGACGATCGCGACGAGCTCGCCCGGCAGGATGTCGGCCGCCTCCAACAGGTCCAGATCCACAGTGACCGAACCGACATAGTGCAGGTCCGCATGCGTGACTGTGGCGCGGTGGATTTTGGACTTGAACATCGTGCGAGTCATCAAATGCATAGAGATTACCCCTGAATAGTTAGAAGACGCAGGCTGCGTCGGTTGCTTGGCGAACAGACGGTGAGGTGCCGTGAACGGTGCGATATTGATGATCCGGGTGATCATCCGGCACCTCACCGCTGGAATCGAGATCAGAAGAGTCCCTCGGGTGCGGCGCCAGGTTTGGTCGATCCAACGTTCTACTGTGCGTGTCACGAGGGTTTTGAGGCTTCAGCGGAAGGCGGGGACGCCGGTGAGTTTGTTGCCCAGGATGAGGGTGTGGACTTCGTCGGTGCCCTCGTAGGTGCGCACGGATTCGAGGTTGTTTGCGTGCCGCAGGGGTGAGTAGTCCATGGTGATGCCGTTGCCGCCGAGGATAGTCCGGGCCTCGCGGGCGATCTTGATGGCCTCGCGGCAGTTGTTGAGTTTGCCCACAGAGACCTGCTCAATCTGCAGCGTGCCGGCGTCTTTTTTGCGGCCCAGGTGGAGGGCGAGCAGGAAGCCCTTGTTGATCTCGAGCGCCATGTCTACCAGCTTCTGCTGGGTCAGCTGGTATCCGGCCAAGGGTTTGTCGAACTGCATGCGTCCCTTGGAGTAGTCCAGGGCGGCCTCGAAGGAGTCGCGGGCCGCGCCCATGGCGCCCCAGATGATTCCGTAGCGCGCTTCGTTGAGGCAGGAGAAGGGGCCCTTGAGTCCGGTGACGTTCGGCAGCACCGCGGTTTCGGGCAGGCGGACATCGGTTAGGTCGATGTCGCACTGGATGGACGCGCGCATCGAGAGCTTCGGTTCGATCGGCGTGGCGGTGAAGCCCGGTGTTGAGGTGGGTACTACGAAGCCGCGGACTCCTTCCTCGGTCTGGGCCCAGATGACGGCGACCTGGGCGACGGAGGCCAGGCCGATCCAGCGTTTGGCGCCGTTGAGTACCCAGCCGTTGCCTTCGCGGCGGGCGTAGGTGGTCATGCTGCCCGGATCGGATCCGGCGGTGGGTTCGGTCAGACCGAAGCAGCCGATGGCCTCGCCTTTGGCCATGGCCGGGAGCCATTCCTGTTTCTGGTCTTCGGAGCCGTGTTTGTGGATGGCGCTCATGGCCAGTGAGCCCTGCACGGAGACGAAGGTGCGCAGCCCGGAGTCCCCGGCTTCGAGTTCCGCGCCGGCCAGGCCGTAGTCGACGGCGGACCGGCCTGAGCAGCCGTAGCCCTTCAGGTGCATGCCGAGCAGGCCCAGCTTGGCCAGTCCCGGGACGATCTCGAGCGGGAAGACGGCTTTTTCGTACCAGTCCGCGATGTTGGGCTTGATCTCGCTGTCCACGAAGGACCGCACGGTAGCCCGCAGGGCAAGCTCGTCTGCGGTGAGCAGGGAATCAAAGTCAATCAGGTCGCTGGTATCAGACATTTAGGGGCCTTTCACGGTGGAGGTTGAGTATTCGGGCAGCGAAGCTGCTGCCCCGGTGTTCGCCCGGGGCGGGGGAACCTGCCGGTAGCCGGGCGCGGTTCCGGAGAGCCGGATCGGGTTGGTTACTTGCCGGGATTCCCGGCCGGTGCGAAAGGTCTCATAAGGGGCGATGCTGGGGTGGGCGTTGCCTATCCGGGCAGGGGACTTCCCGGTGGCCAGCGTGGCCGTTCCCTGGTCACCACGGCTGCCAGCAGTGAGGAGAGTAGATTGACTTGTAACGGCTGACCGGTACCTGTGGCGTCACGTACGCGCAGGGCCATCAGAATGCCTGCCAAGGCGTTCGGCGGGTGAGCACGTCCACGAGGGCGACCCCGGCTTGGGGCGGTCCGGTCTCCGGTGAGCCGGTCATGCTTATCAGGCCACCGAGCGCTTGGACCAGGAGGTCGTAGCCGGGCAGGCCTGCTCCGGATCCTGTACCGCAACCGGAGATGGAGCAGTAGACGATTTCTGGCCGGTCCGCTGCGAGGCTGGCGTAGTCCAGCCCGAATTTCGCCATGATGCCGGGGCGCCTGCCGTCGTCGGGCTGCATTTACACGTTCCCTCTCTTGAGCTTGCTGATGAAGAATGCTTTTCATCGAGATTCCTTTTGGGTTTGACGATCAGGGAGATCGCTCATGGATGAGGGGGTTGGTGCTGCCGGACCGGGTAGTGAATGGCCGTGAAATTGGCTTCCCGCTGATGAGGGACTCTGTCAGCTACCTGCTGGCGTGGGGGTCGGTGATGCCGATGTATTGGGTGGTGATGTATTCGGTGATGCCTTCGGAGCCGCCTTCACGGCCGAGTCCGGAGTGTTTGACGCCGCCGAAGGGTGCGGCGGCGTTGGAGATGATGCCGGTGTTGAATCCGACCATGCCGAATTCGGTCTGTTCGGCTACGCGCAGGAGGCGGTTGAAGTCCCTGCTGTATAGGTAGGAGGCCAGGCCGTATTCGCTGGCGTTGGCGAGGCGGATCGCGTCCTCCTCAGTGGCGAACGTTGTCACGGGGGCTACGGGGCCAAAGACCTCCTGACGAAGAATGTCGGCGTTGTTGGGTACGTTGCCAAGGACCGTCGGCTGGTAGAAGTAGCCGGCCCCGTCGACGGGCGAGCCACCGGTGACAGCTGTGGCACCGGCGTCGACGGCGGCGCTGACCAAAGCGTGCACATCATCCCGGGCGTCCCCGTCGATCAGCGGGCCCACCTGCGTTCCGGGCTCGGTGCCGCGCCCGGTGATCAGTGACCCCATGGCGGCGGCGAACCGGGCGGTGAATTCCTCCGCGACGGACTCCTGCACGAGGAAACGGTTCGCGGCGGTGCAGGCTTCGCCCATGTTCCGCATCTTCGCGGCCATGGCTCCCTCAACGGCCTTGTCGAGATCCGCGTCGTCGAACACAATGAACGGCGCATTCCCGCCAAGCTCCATGGAGGTACGCAGCACGTTCTGCGCGGCATCGGCCATGAGGCGTTTACCCACCGGCGTTGAGCCGGTGAAGGAGATCTTGCGCAGCCGGGAATCTTTCAACAGCGGCCCGGAGATGCCGGAGGCACTGGAGGAAGAGACGACATTGAGCACTCCGGCGGGCAGGCCGGCATCGAGCATTGTCTGGGCGAACAGCTGGGCGGTGAGCGGCGTGAGCTTGGCGGGTTTCAGCACCATGGTGCAGCCGGCCGCGACGGCGGGAGCCACCTTCCGGGTCGCCATTGCCAGCGGGAAGTTCCACGGCGTGATGAGCAGGCACGGGCCCACCGGTTTGTGCTGGACCAGGATCTTGTTCCTGCCCTCGGGGGTGGTGAGGTAACGGCCGTAGTCGCGTACGGCCTCCTCCGAGAACCAGCGCAGGAACTCGGCGCCGTAGGTCACTTCGCCGCGTGCTTCCGCCAGCGGCTTGCCCATTTCCAGTGTCATCAGCAGCGCGAAGTCCTCGGCACGCTCTGTCACCAGGTCGAAGGCCCGGCGCAGGATCTCGGCCCTAACCCGCGGCGCCGTCCGCGCCCAGGACGCCTGCACGGCGTCCGCGGCGTCGAGGGCGGCCAC
>NZ_JBZCNB010000011.1:0-60023 GCF_058269075.1 Arthrobacter sp. TJ-270
TCGCCGACGCGAGAGTCGCAAGCACCTCGCCGGTGGCGGGATCATGCACGTCGAAAGTGCCGCCGTCGGACGCCTCCCGCCACCCACCACCAATCAATAGGCGGGTAGGGACAGAGGCGAGGAGATCGGCCTCACGCTGGCGTGACACAGCAGTCGGATCGACAAGGGCAGTAGTCATGAGATTCCTAAAGAACGTGAGTGACGGCGATAACTCGCCCTTAGGTGGCGGGCTATCGCCGTCCTTTGATTGATCAGATGAAGGGACGCCTCCTTCTCAGTCAGATGGTGCGGTCCCTGATAAAGGCAGCGACCTGGTCCACTGTTTGTTCTCCACGGGGAATACGTCCCGCTGAGGTGAATAACCCGTGGGCGTATCCGGGAAGGTGCTGGTACAGGACTTCGGTGCCTGCCCGGGCTAGTGCGGCGGCGTAGTTCGCGCCTTCATCAACCAGCGGGTCGTTGTCCACAGTGATCACGTACGTTGGCGGCAGTCCTGCAGGGACCTGAGCCACGGCGGGGCTGATTTCTGGTGCAGAGCGGTCGACCCACTCTGGCAGATAATGGCCCGCGAACCAGGCGATGGTGTCGGCAACCAGGGGGAACCCATCTGTGACGCGGTTGTAGGACGGCGAGGACATGGTCAGGTCCACCATGGGGTACATGAGGACCTGGCCAACGACGGGCAGGGGATCCGTCGTGGTGACGTTCTCGTTGGCCAGGACTGCGGCCAATTGCCCGCCCGCGCTGTCACCGACGAGCACAGCCTCGGTTACGTCCAGGCCGTGCTCGTTGCCGGCATCAAATAGCCAACGCATCGCGCTGCGGCTGTCGTTAATCGCGGCCGGGTAGGGATGCTCCGGGGCAAGCCGGTAGTCCACCGCAATGACGGGCAGGTTGGTGAGGGAGGCCAATCGACGGCACAACCCGTCATGAGTTGAGAGGCTCCCCATGACCCATCCACCGCCGTGGAAAAACAGGACGGCGGGGGTGGGTCCTCCGGTGTTGCGGGGGTCATAGACCCGAACCCTGAATTCCTCCACGTTGACTTCTTTGATCGACGACAGCGGGTCACCGCTCAGTCCGTTGGCAGCGCAGCCGCTCTCGTAGAGCTCGCGCACCTGCTTTACAGGGTAGGAGTGAAACGGGCGCCCGCCGGAGGCCCGGAATTTCTGCAGGACCTCCGTAGCGTCCGGCGCTACGGGCCTCCCGCTGAATTGGTCGGTTTTTCTCACTTTGCGGGCCCGGATTCGGCCAGCTGCAGGTAGTCGTCGAGCTGGAGATCGTGGGTGTGGGCCCGGTATTCTTCGACGGTTCCGGACCAGTTGTTGATGACGCGGCCGTCCTCGTTCTTGTACCAGGAGGAGCATTCGGAGGAGAACGCAGACTTCTGGAGTTCTTCCTGAACGTGTGCGTTGAACTTCTCGACTACCGCCCGGTCTACTTCCAGGAACCGAGATTCATCAGCTGCGATGTACTGGACAGCCTGGGCGATGTAGCGGTGCTGGGCCTCCAACATAGAAACGACCGAGTTGTGGTTGAGGTTGGTGTTGGGGCCGTAGACCAGGAAGAGGTTGGGGAAGTTGTCGACGGTGATGCCCAGGTAGGCTTCCGGGGCGTTGCCCCATCGCTCGTCGAGGCCGATTCCGTCGCGCCCGGAGACGCGCATGGAGCCCATGAAGGCGTGGCTCTTGAACCCGGTGGCGTAGATGACGACATCAAATTCGTGCTCGACGCCGTCAGCGGTGCGGAGGCCACGGGGTGTGAATTCCGTGATTGCTTCTGTCACGAGTTCTACGTTCTCTCGAGTCAGCGCGGGGTAAAAGTCGTCGCTCCGCAGGATGCGCTTGCAACCGAAGTCGTAGTCGGGGGTGAGCTTGGCCCGCAGTTCAGGGTCGGAGACCTGGGTCTCGAGGTGCTGGCGGGCCAGTTCGACTCCTTCCTCTGAAGCTGCGGTGTGGCGGCGGGTACGTTCGAATCCGGCTTCGCGGAATTCGTGGATTTCCTGACGCAGTTGGCGGTAGGTGTCCGGGTTTTCCTGGAAGCGGGCGCTCTCTTCCTCGGTGAAGATGTACTGGTCACGGGGGAGGATGTAGTTGGCTGAGCGCTGGAATACGGTCAGGTTCGATGCGATCTTGGCAACCTCGGGCACGTACTGAACGGCGGTTGCAGCGGAGCCGATGGAAGCGACGCGTTTGCCGGTCAGGTCAAGGTCGTGCCGCCACTTGGAGGAGTGGAAAGCAACGCCTTCGAAGGTTTCGGTGCCGGGGAAGTTGGGGATGTTCGGATCGTTCAGCTGGCCCCAGGCAGCCACCACCGAACGGGTCAGGAACTCTGAACCGTCTGTAGTGTGCACGGTCCAAAGGCGGCGGTCCTGATCCCATTCAGTCGCGGTGATGTTCTGACCAAAGTGGACGTGCTTGCCGAGCCCGAATTCCTCAACCATGGAACGCAGGTAGCCCTGGAGTTCCTCCTGGCCGGCGAACATCCGGGTTACCTTGAGGTTCAGGAAGTAGCTGTAGCAGTAGACCAGAGCTTGGGTGTCGCATGCGGCACCGGGGTAGGTGTTCTCGCGCCATACGCCTCCCACATCGTTGCCGCGCTCGAGGATCAGGAAGTCCTCGATGCCTTCCTGGACGAACTGGGCTCCCTGGCCCAGGCCGCCGAAGCCGGCGCCGATGATGATTGCGCTGTATATGTGGTCATTTGTGGAGGGCATGATGTTCTCTCTTCGGAGCTGGAATATGGGTGGTCAGGAAAAGGTGATGATCTGGCGCAGTGCATGGCCGCCGTCGAGCGTGTCCATGGCGCGGTTGATTTCTTCAAGCGGCATAGTGTCGGAGACCAGGCCTTCAACTGCCAGCTGGCCGGATCGCCAGAGCTGTTCGTAGATCGGGATGTCGTGTTCCGGGACTGCTGAGCCGAGGTAGCTGCCCACGATCGACCGGGCTTCTGCTGTCAGGGCCAGAGGGTCGATGGAGACCGACTGGCCCGGTGCCGGCAATCCCACGGTGACAGTGACGCCCCCGGGCTTTGTCAGTGCGATAGCAGCTTCCAGAGCGCGCGGGTGTCCGGCGGCCTCGATGACGGCGTCAAACTTTCCGCCGCGTTCCAGGGCATCAACAGGGGTCATGGCGTCCGCGGCACCAAGGTTCCGGGCGGCTTCCAGTTTGGCTGGCAAGGTATCGATGCCGACGACGTGTTCAACTCCGGTGGCGATGGCCGTAATGAGTGCCGCCATGCCTACTCCGCCCAGACCGACAATGGCTACCCGGGCCGAAGGACCCGGCTTGGCAACGTTAAGGATGGCTCCTCCGCCGGTGAGAAGGGCGCAACCGAGCAAAGCGGCGATGTGCGCCGGGACGTCGGATCCGACCGGCACAACGGAACGGCGTGAGACCACGGCGTGCGTGGCGAATGCCGAGACTCCAAGGTGGTGTTGAACCGGCTCACCCTGGTCACCCTGGCGGGAGAGTCTGCGGTTCCCGCCCAGCAGCGATCCTTCAGTATTGGAAGCGCTGCCCTGCTCGCACGGCGTTATGCCGTTGGAGTTGCATCCTGAACATTCGCCGCAGCGGGGGAGGAAGGTCATAACGACGCGCTGGCCCAAGGAAATGTCATTGACGCCCTCGCCCAGTTCCTCAACTATGCCGGCCGCCTCGTGGCCAAGAAGCATCGGAACGGGTCGCGGCCGGTCCCCGTTGACGACGGAAAGGTCGGAGTGGCATACGCCGGCCGCTTCGATGCGGACCAGGATCTCGCCCTTGCCAGGACCTTCGAGTTCGAGGTTCTCCACATGGATGGGACGGGTGTCCGCGTAGGGCCGCTCTGCTCCTATGGCCTCAAGTACCGCCCCGCGTATGGTCCTGGCGCCGGTGGCCGGCTTCGCGTTTGACTTCGTAGCTTCGATCGTCACGATTGTCCTCTCAGTGGTGCAGTAAAGCCGTGCAGGGCGAAGTTGTTTTGGGAAGGACCGCAGGGCGCTGAGCAGCACCATGTGTGCTGCCGTATGTTGCTCATCGTTCCTCCTGCGACGGGTGTGCTCATTCCCCCCAGGAGGGATCGTTCCTCCGGCGATGGACTGTCCATTGAGATTAGGCAGCCGGTAGGACTGCGTCTCGGTGCAGAAAGTCGATATATGCGCTTTCCTTTGTACGATGCGTCAAAGAGTGTGCGGGGGCAGTTGTGTAACCGCGTTCATGGGGAGCCCCACGTGGCACGGGATAGGCATCTTCATCAGGGGTCGCTTCGTCCAGTGGCCGGTTGTTTTCCGGCCAGCGGGGCTGGGGATGCGACTTAGTCGTTCGGGGTCGCTTGGGAACGACCTCTTAGGGCGAGCCAGAGCTGGGCGGCAACATCGGGGTCATCCAAGTTAACCCCCAGCAGTTCCTTAGCCTGGGCAATTCGGTAGCGGACCGAGTTCCGGTGCACGCCTAGTTCGCGGCCGGCCGCCTCCCATTGCCCGCGGTGGGCCAGGTAGGAGCGGACCGTTTCAAGTAGCTGCCCGGTGTGGGAAGCGAGTTCATCCACCCATTCGTCTGCCGGCAGGTCGAGGCCGTGACCAACGCGTATCAGTTGACCGGCGGGCGCTGAGGCGGCAACCTCGGCCACCTGCGCCCCGATTTCGTGAAGGCGCCGTAGTGGCATCGGGCCACCCCATGCACCCCGGACACCTTTCGGCAGCGTCGGATAGGGGCTCGATGCTGCCTGAAGCATAAATACGACACCGGAACGTTCGAGTACCAGCCCGGACAGAGCGTGCTGCGCCGCCAGCTGTTCGCTATCGGGCAGGACCGCGACGAAGGCTGTTTCCGGTAGTGGGTCGGATTCCATCTGCTTTGCAAGGAGCCGGGCTGCATCGTCATGTCCTTCGAGGACCAGCGCTGCGAGCATACCCTCAGCGCGTCGACGCGCAGCCGCGGCGCTGCGCTGTCCGGCTGCTCTGGCCGCCAGGAGCGTGGATGCGGTGAGGAATAAGTGCCGCTCGGCAGCAGCCAGTTGCCCGCTTCTGCCTAACGCCAGGTAGCCCGAGGCGGCCGGACCGTCAGATACCGGGTAGAGGGAGGCAACACCGGATGCCAGTTGAATATTGCCGGTGGCACCTCGGCGCGAGTTCCGCAAAATGGCGGATTCCTGGGTGAGTTCGGTCAGCAGTCCCGGCGGGAGTTCAGCACCGTTGGCGGCCGAAGATGGGGCCCCGTCGCCTTCAGGCAGGTATGCAACCCAGGTACCCAGAGCGCGGGACAATTCTCGGACAATCTCCGGTTCCGCGTCATCCTGCGCGGCGGCCCGCGTCAGTGCCACCTGAAGCCCTAACAGAGCGGTGAGTTCGGCTTCACCACCCTGCCTGACAAGCTCCCAGTATGCGCGCGACACGGCCAGGAACGGGGACTCGCGGGGAATAGTCAGAAGAGGAAGGCCAGCATGCACGCAGGCCGCCCGCAGTTCGTCCGGCACCATGGCATGTCCTGAGCCCAAGCCGAGACCCAGAGCAGCCACGCCGCCTTCCACCAGACGCTGCACATAGTTTTTAGCTGCCTCTTCGCGCGCATCTCCATCCAGGCCGGTGAGCTGCAGTCCGACAGTGAGGAGAAGCTCGCCACCATAGAGGAACATCGTGGGATCCTCCAGCTCGGACACGTGCACGCCCGTCAGTTCAACGCGGGGGAGCGGAATGGGCCAGTAGGGCGCCAAGTCGCGCTTCGCAGCCTCAACAAGCCTCGCGAGGGTGATCATGGGTAAATCGTAGGCGACCGTCTTTTGTACGTTGAGACTTATCCTTGAACATCTCTGGACACATCGTCCAGCGGCACGTCACCGGCCTGTCCCTATGGTGGATTTCACCACACGAGGAGGACCCATGACTGTCACATCAGAACTCGCCGCAAACCAGGCCAAGGATCCGGCCGCCGTTAAGGCCACAGCACGCCGCCTGCTCACCGAGCTTCCGGGCCCGCGTTCCCTCGAGCTGGAGGCCGAACGCCGCCAGCACGTCACCGACGCATTTGGTATTACTCTGCCCGTGTTCATTGACCACACGCAGGACGCGCTGCTTATAGACGTTGACGGCAACCATCTTATTGATTTCGCCTCGGGCATTGCCGTGACTAGCGTTGGCGCTGCAAACCCGAAGGTGGCCAAGCGCGCAGCCGCCCAGCTTGAGCGCTTCGCCCACACCTGCTTCATGGTGACCGAATATGCGTCCTTCGTCGAAGTCTGCCGGTGGCTCAACGAGCACACCCCCGGCGACTTCGAGAAGCGGACCGCTCTGTTCACCACCGGCGCAGAGGCTGTAGAAAACGCCATTAAGGTCGCCCGGGCAGCCACTCGCCGCCCCAACATCCTCGTCTTCGACGAGGCCTACCACGGCCGCACCCAGCTCACGATGGCGATGACAGCAAAGGAGAACCCGTACCGGCTCAACTTCGGACCTCTGCCGGGCTCAGTTTTCCGCGGACCGACGGCGCCCGCCCACACTTCTCCTGACGGACCGGGGAATGCACTCGAACAGATCGAGGCACTTCTGGCAGAACAGGGCGCGGAAACGTTCGCCGCTATGGTCATCGAACCGATTCAGGGCGAGGGCGGTTTCATTGTCCAGGCCCCCGGGTTCCTAAAAGGCATTCGTGAAATCGCGACCCGCCACGGCATCGTACTGGTTATCGATGAGATCCAGACCGGCATGGGCCGGACCGGCACGCTGTTCGCTTCCGAGCACGAAGGTGTTGCCGGGGACATCACACTGTCCGCGAAAGCTCTTGGCGGCGGATTGCCGCTTTCGGCCACTACAGGCCGCGCCGAACTTATGAACGCAGTCCACACCGGTGGTCTCGGCGGGACCTACGCCGGCAACCCTGTAGCATGTGAGGCCGCCCTGGCTGTCTTCGAACTCCTCGAAGACGGCAAGCTCCTGGAGAACGCCACTGTCATCGAAGCCGTAGTCAGGCGCCGCTTGGAGCCGCTTCTAGAACTCGACGGCGTCGCAGGCGTTCGTGGCAGGGGTGCAATGATGGCAATCGAATTCCGCGATGCCTCCGGTCCCCGTGGAGACCTTGCCACCACGGCCGCGAAGGCAGCCAACGCTCATGGTGTGCTGACTCTTACCTGCGGCACCAATGGAAACATCATCCGGCTGCTACCTCCGCTCGGAATCGAAGCGGACGTCCTCGACGAGGGCCTTGCGGTGCTGGAGGCATCCATTCGGTCGGTATTATCATGATTTTCCGGGGAAGGTGGACCCGGCGGGGTCAGCTATGAGGTCGGGTGCGGGCTCCGGCGCACACATGGAGGGGATCGTCGTCGCCGATTTCTCCCGCGTGCTCGCCGGTCCGCTCGTGACCATGACCCTGGCCGATCTCGTGCCCGGGTCAACAAGGTCGAGCGCCCCGGAACCGGGGATGACACCGGGCAGTGGGCGCCACCTTCCTCAAAGACAAGCGCGACTTATTTCGAAAGCGTCAACCGGAATAAGGATTCGGTCACCCTTGACCTGACCGACCCCGAGGATCTGGAGCTTGCCCGGGAACTGGCACGCCGCGCCGACGTCCTGGTGGAGAACTTCAAACCCGCATGGCTCACCGAACTGAGCCTCGGATATGAGTCACTGGCCGAGGAGAACCTAGGCCTGGTGTACGCATCAATTTCGGGTTTCGGCTCGGAAAGCGGCCGTGACCTGCCCGGATTCGACTTCATAGTGCCTGCTGACGGCGGACTGATGAGTATTATCGGTGACCCGCAGGTCGTCGCTCTGGTCGGTGTACTGACAGCGAAGGATGCCACGATCGGCATCCTCGCCGCCCTTTCCGAGCCTAATTCCACGAGTCTTGGCGGGCGGATCCAGTCAATCTTCCCCGGATGGCGGCTGGAGCTTCGACGGGGCCGTAACCAGACAATCGACGCCGGCCTCCCGCAACGCCCCGGCCAAGACAAAACCAGTAGGCCCTGCCTCATAGACCACGCGGCACGCGCCCGGGAGCGACTGAATCCACGCCAGAATTCCACCGTGGTCCGGATTCAGCCGTGTCCGCAGTATTTCACCCATTTCGCCGTCGATCGCGCAAGCGACGACCGTGAGAGCGTGGACGTTCAGGCCGACGTGAGTACGCTCGTGCCTAGCTGGAACCTCCAAACTTCAAACGTGGCTCTGCTCCAATGGATTAAGTCTGGGGACAACCCAGGTCATCTTGAAGAGAAGGTTCCAGCGCCGCATGTCGGATCGGCCGCTGGAAGACTCGCGAGGTTTTACGGACAGGGCGAGATTATGGCCGTCTTGACGGCCGGCATCTCCGGCTCCAATTCGCCTTTTGGCTCGCTGGGTTCAGCCCTGTGCGGCCTCGTCGAGGCTGATGACTTCATCCAGGACGGCCTTGACCACTTTGCTGGGGTCATCACGCCGCCACGCTGCCCTGAGGTGGACATCGGCTGTCGAGTCCTCGAGCGGGACGAAGACCACATGCGGATCGGTCGCGTGCCTGGCAACCGATGCGAGGGTCAGGTGGCAGCCCACTTCGGCACTGACCAAGGCGAGTGCAGTCTGCGTGTCCGGAGCCACTTGGACCACGTCCGCTACGAAGCCGGCTTCCTGTGCCAGACGGTGGAGCCGGTCGGGCAGGACAGCACCCTCGAAGGGAGTCAGTGAGACGAAGCCGTCTCCGGCAACCCGCCCCAATGCCAACCGGCTGGCGCCGGAAAGCCGGTGGGTATCGGGCATTGCCAACACCAGCGAATCCTGCATCACCACCCGGGAGGAGATTTCTGCCGGGATGGCGTCCCAGCGTCCCAGTGCAATGTCTGTTTCCCCCTGTATCAGCTTCTTCAACGCCGGGAGGGCGAAGTTCTGGCTGGACAACTCCAGCTGGATTCCCGGACGGTTGGATTTCACCTGACGGGCGAGCCGGGCAACCAACTGGTGTGTGGACACGCCGGCGAAGGCAATCCGCACTAACCCCGTCTCGCCTTTCTCGGCGGATATCACGGCTTCCTCGGCACGGCGAAGCGCCTCGAGAACTTCGGTGGCCGGGGCGATCAGTGCCTGCCCGCTGGTTGTGAGCTTCACTGATCGGGTGGTGCGGTCGAGCAGGCGCGTCCCCAGCTCGGTTTCGAGCTGCTTGATAATCCGGCTCAAAGGTGGCTGGGCCATGTGCAGCCGCTCGGCCGCCCGCCCGAAGTGCAGTTCATGAGCCAGGGCGAGGAAGGCCTTCAGCTGGCCAACGTCCATGGTTCTCCTCCGCCATACATTATTGAGGCAAGAGTATCACCGGGCGGGGCATCAGTGCCTGAATCTGCATAAATGCCCTGACACCCCTGAGGCCCGGGTGACGAGCAAGTTCGGCGGTTAGTGCCAGTCGTAGAAGCCCTTGCCGGACTTCCGACCCAGTTCGCCGGCCGCGACTTTGTCGCGGAGGATCTGGGGCGGTGCAAATCGGTCACCCAGCGCCGTGTGCAGGTATTCGGCGATGCCCAAACGCACATCAAGGCCCACGATGTCCGTGGTGCGAAGGGGCCCCACCGGGTGCTTGTAGCCCAGGACCATGGCGTTGTCGATGTCCTCGGCAGTGGCCACTCCCTCCTGAATCATCCGCATCGCCTCCAGCGCGATGACGACTCCCAGGCGTGATGAGGCGAAGCCCGGGGCGTCCCGAACCACTACAGCGGTTTTTCCCAGTCCGTCCACCCACTGCTTCGCCGCGGCGAGGGTCTCCTCGGAGGTTTTCTCCGCGATGACCACTTCGATAAGCGTCGATGCCGGCACCGGGTTGAAGAAGTGCAGGCCCAGGAAGCGCTCCGGCCTCGGCAGCGATTCGGCAAGCCGGCTGACGGACAAGGAGGAGGTGTTGGTGGCGAGGTAGGCATGCGGGGCAAGGTGCTCGGCCACGGCGGTAAGTGCGGTTGTCTTGAGCTTTTCATCTTCCGGAACGGCCTCGACCACCAGATCGCAGGAGGCGAACTCGGAGTAGTCGACGCTCGTCGAAAAGCGGTCAAGGACCTCTTTTCGGTTGCCGTCAATCACGCCGCGCTCATATGATCTCGCGACGGATTCGGCGATGCGTCCCCTGGCGCTGCGGGCTGCGTTCTCATCACGCTCGACGATCGTCACTGTGGAACCATGGATGAGGAAGGCGTGGGCGATGCCGGCACCCATACGGCCGCCGCCCAGAATGCCAACAGTTGCCGGGAGGAGTGCTGTTGGAGCTGTTTGATTGCTGGTGCTCACGGTTACTTCTTCCTGTCGAGGAACTGCTGCATGCGGTCGAATTTCGCCTGGGATTCGAAGAGGATGCCTTGGGCGAGGGTGTCGATGATGGGATGAACCTCACGAGGTGCGTGGAAGACGGTCTTGGTCAGGCGAACCGCGAGGGGGTCCTGACGCGCGATGCGGTCTGCCAGTGAGTGGGCCGCCGTCAGGAGTTCCCCGGGTTCCACGAGTTCCGTGATGAGACTTGCCCGGAGGCACTCGTCGCCGGTCAGCGTACGCCCGGCCAGGAGGATTTCCTTGGCCAGCGGCTCACCAACGAGTTCGCGGAGCCGCCAGGTGGCCCCAGCGGCGGCGACGATGCCTAACCCGGTTTCCGGGTTGCCCATCCGGAGGCCAGTGGTGCCGATGCGGAAGTCGGCGGCGTAGGCAAGCTCGGCGCCGCCGCCTAGAGCGAACCCGTCCAGGGCGGCGATCACCGGCATGGGAAGCTTGGCGATTCGGTCGAATAGCGAGGAGTTGATGCCGGCCAAGGCATCATCCCGACGGCGTTCGCGGAGTTGAGCGATGTCGGCACCGGAGGCAAAAAATGCCTTTGAACCGGTTGCTGTGTCCGCCGGCGTGCCCGTCAGGATCAGGATCTTGGGTGTTGTCTCCAGGTGCGCGCAGACGGTGTGCAGCTCGTGAACCATGGCGTCGTCAATGGCGTTGCGCACCTCCGGACGGTGCAAGCGAACCAGAAGCCGGTCCTCCCGCTCGCTAGGCTGCAACGTCGTGAACGTCGATGCCTCCAGGAAGGCCCCGTGGCCGGTACCTGCTGCATCAACGGCGTCGTGTATTTCCTGAGTAGTCACTACACGCCTTCCACGAGCAGGGCTGTTCCCTGACCGACGCCGACGCACATGGTCGCGAGGCCTAGCGTGCGGGCGTTACCTGAAAGTTCGCGTTCCATCCGCCCAAGGAGGGTTACGACGAGCCGGGACCCGGAGGAGCCGAGCGGGTGGCCGAGGGCGATGGCGCCCCCGTCGGCATTGACGATTTCCTGCTCCAGTTTCAGTTCGCGCATGACCGCAAGGGACTGTGAGGCGAAGGCCTCGTTCAGTTCGACAGCGCCCAGGTCACCGACGGAGAGTCCGGCGCGGTCCAGGACCTTGCGGGTGGCGGGGACCGGGCCGATGCCCATAACCTCGGGCGCTACTCCTGCCGAACTGCCTTCCAGGATCCGTGCCCGCGGCGTCAGGCCGTACCTTTCTATCGCGGCTTCGGAGGCGACGATAATCGCTGATGCTCCGTCATTAAGGGAGGAAGCGTTCCCGGCGGTAACCACGGAGCCGCCTTTGACGACAGGCCGGAGTCCGGCGAGGACCTCCAGCGTGGTCCCGGGCCGGGGCCCTTCGTCGGTGTCCACCAGCGTGGTAGCGCCCTTGCGCCCGGCAACGCTCACGGGCACGATTTCGTCAGCGAACCGGCCGGCGCTGATCGCCGCCAGGGCACGTTCGTGTGAACGGGCGGCGAAGGCGTCGCAGTCATCCCGAAACGTGCCGTAGACGCGGGCGACTTCCTCGGCGGTCTCTGGCATGGAGAAGGAGGCCTTGCCGTCACGGGAACGCTCGCCGCTCAGGAACGCCGGGTTGGTGAAGCGCCAGCCGATGGACGTGTCGAAAACCGCGCCGGGCTTGGCGAAGGCCTTATCGGGTTTTTCCATGACCCAAGGGGCGCGGCTCATGGATTCCACGCCACCGGCGACCACGATGTCCGCAGCTCCTGCCTTGATCATGTGGCTGGCCATGATGATGGCTGACAGGCCCGAGGCGCAGAGCCGGTTGACAGTGATGCCCGGGACACTATCGGGGTAACCCGCGAGGAGCCAGGCCATGCGTGCTACGTTGCGGTTCTCCTCGCCGGCACCGTTGGCATTGCCGAGGATGACCTCGTCCACCACTGCCGGGTCAATGCCGGCGCGTTCGACGGCGGCGCGTACCGTGAGTGCCGCGAGATCGTCCGGGCGTACGGAGGAGAGGGAGCCGCCGTAGCGGCCGACGGGCGTTCGCGCGCCGCCAATCAGAAAGGCCTCAGCCATGTTTTTTCCTTTGTTCGTGTCGCTGTCCGTTTGCCGGATCAGAAGGGTTACTTGAAGGCGGAAATGCCGGTTATGTCGCGGCCCACAATGAGAGCCTGCATGGAATCGGTGCCCTCGTAAGTGGAGACCACCTCCATATCGGTCATGTGGCGGATGACATGGTTCTCCAAAAGGAGACCGTTGCCGCCGAGCAGGTCACGTGCCTCGTTACAGATCCACTTGCCTTTTTGGGCGGTGGCCATCTTGACCATGGATGCCTGAGCGCTCGTGAGATGGCCGCGGTCAGCGAGTTCGGCCATCCGGGTGCACAGCAGTTGCATGGTGGTCAGCTCGCTGAGCATATTCGCCAGCCGGGACTGGACCAGCTGGTAGGAAGCGATGGGTTTGCCGAACTGGTGGCGGGTCTGGGCGTAATCGGCGGCGATTTCGAAGACGGCCATGGCGTGGCCCACGGCTTCCCATGCGGCTCCGCCGCGGGTGGCCTGCAGGACCCGGGACACGTCACGGAACGAGTGGCATCCCTCCAGTCTGTTGGCCGCGGGCAGACGCATTTTCTGAATGACGATGTCGGCCTGGAGGATGGCGCGTTTGCCCACCTTGCCGGTGATCACAGTGGGGGAGTACCCCGCCGGGTAACTGCCGTCGTCGTCCTTTTCGATGACGAACGCGTTGACGTTCCCGTCCTCGGTGTTCCGGGCGAACAGGACAATGACGTCCGCGACATGCCCGTTGCCGATCCACCGTTTGTGGCCATTGATCACCCACTGGTCACCGTCGCGACGGGCGCTGGTCTCCAGCGCGACGGAATCGGAGCCGTGGTCAGGTTCAGTCAGGGCGAAGGCACCCATTTTCTCAATCCTGGCCAGGGCCGGGAGCCAGCGTTCCTTTTGCTCGTCGCTGGCGAGGATGTTCAAGGCACCCATGCACAGGTTGGAGTGGACACCGAGGAAAGTGTTGAGGCTGCCGTCGGCGCGGGCCATCTCACGGGCCACCATGCCGGCGGCCTTACGGCTCATCCCCGGACATCCATAACCCTCGATGATGGTCCCGATGATTCCCAGTTCAGCCAGCGGCGGCAGCAGTTCGGTGGGGAACCCTGCCTTCTCCCAGAACTCATTGATGACCGGCAGGACACGGTGCTCGGCGAACGTACGGACCTTGTCCCGGATGCCGATCTCCTCGGGGGTGAGGTCGGCATCCAACAGGAAGTAATCGGAGAGCGCTGTGCGCTGATCAACTGTGGTGGTCATGATTGAACTGTCCGTTCTAAGCTTGCTGGAACTGTGACGACGCTGCAGCGGCGGCCGCTGCTTCTGGGGTCGGGGACTCTTCGGATGCGGAGCGCAGCCACGCGAGAATCGGCTCTCGGTGGGCGTTGTGATCCGGCGGGGCCATGTCGTAGCTGACTGGGGTGTCGGAGAAGGTGATGGGGTTGCGGATCCCCGGCAGCGCGGACTCGCCCGCACCGACTTTGACGATGGGATCCAGGCCGATCCGTTCGGCGAATTCAAGTCCCTGGCGGACGTCGTTGATCGGCGCGCAGGGGATCCGCGCCTCTGTGAGGACCTCGAACCACTCGGCGGAACCTCGGCTGGACAGGGCCTCCAGCAGCAGTGGCCTGAGTGCCTGGCGGTTAAGGCTGCGCTGAGGAGCGGTGGCAAAGCGGTCGTCGCCGGTCAAGGCTGGCGTGCCAAGCACCTGGCAGAGCCGGCCGAACTGGGGGTCGTTGCCTATAGCGATCACAATGTCGCCCTCGCCCGTGGCCATTGGCTCATAGGGGTAGATGCTGGGGTGTTCGTTCCCGAGCCGGGTGGGAACACTGCCGCTGAGGAGGTATCCGGCGGTCTGGTTGACCATGCCGGACAGGGCGGAGGACATCAGATTGACTTCGATCCGCTGGCCTTTGTTGCTGCGCTGACGTTCCTGGAGGGCGGCCAGGATGCCGATGGCCGCGTGCAGGCCGGTTATCACGTCGAACACGGCCACGCCGGACCTGTATGCGGCGGTTTCGGGTGAGCCGGTCACGCTCATGAGTCCAGACAGCGCTTGGACCAGGAGGTCGTAGCCGGGGAGGGACGCGCCGCCGGCCGTCCCGAATCCGGTGATGGAGGCGTAGATGACGCCGGGGTTTGTTGCCGCAACCGTGTCGTAGTCCAGGTCGAACCTGTTCAGCCCGTTGGGTTTGAAGTTCTCCACTACCACGTCTGCCTGCCCGGCAATTTCCTGGGCGATGCGCCGGTCCTCGGGGTCCTGGAGATCGAGGGAGATGGAGCCTTTGTTCCGGTTGATCGAGAGGTAGTAGGTGGACTGGCCGTCCCGGACGGGAGGCTTCCAGGCGCGGGTTTCGTCACCGTCAGGGCTTTCGATCTTCACCACCGTGGCGCCCATGTCAGCCAGCAGCATGGTGCAGTAGGGGCCTGCGAGCACGCGGCCGAAGTCGGCCACGAGGAGCCCGGCAAGGGGTCCGCTGCCGGTACGGCCGAACATGTCGGCGCCGAGCGGCGCGTCTGGTGCGGCGAACTCTGCGGCCTGATCCCTGTCGCCGGTAGGGCTTGTTGCAATCGTCACGATGCTCCTTGAATCCGCGGGTGCTGAATCTATGCCTTGGGGATCCGGATGAGTTTTTTGTTGGCGAATTCGTTGATCCCGTATTGGGCGAGTTCACGCCCTACGCCTGAACGCTTGACGCCGCCAAAGGGCAGGTCCGGGGCGCTGCGGCTGATGCTGTTGATCCACACCATGCCGGTTTCCAGCTGGTCGGCGAGTTGCTGGGCGTAGTCGATGTCGGCTGTGTAGATGGAGCTGGACAGGCCGTAGGGGGAGTCATTGGCCAGGTCGATGGCAGCCTCGGGGGAGTCCACGTGGAAGACCACTGCTGCCGGGCCGAAGACCTCTTCCGAGTAGGCGCGCATCTGGGGTGTCACGCCGGTCAGGACCGTGGCAGGGTAGTAGGCGCCCGGTCCGTCCGGGCCGGCATCGCCGGTGTAGGCTGTTGCGCCCTTAGCGGCGGCGTCCTGGACCAGCCCGTCAATTTCTTTGACGGCTGACTGGGAGGACAGCGGACCGAAGGTCGTTTTTGCATCCGTGGGGTCACCGGGCGTGGTCCCGGACATGGCTTCGGTGTAGCGGCGCAGGAACTCGTCGTAGATGTCGCCGACAATGATAAAACGTTTAGAGGCGGTGCAGGCCTGGCCACCGTTGAACATGCGGCCCACAACGGCTCCTGCCACGGCTTCGTCCAGATCCGCATCGGGCAGCACGATAAAGGGGTCGGAACCGCCCAGCTCCAGCACATACTTCTTCAGGTGGCGTCCGGCGACCTCTGCCACGGCGGACCCGGCCTTTTCCGATCCGGTCAGGGAGACGCCCTGGACCCGCGGGTCCGCGATCATCGTGGCGATCTGGGCGCTGGTGGCAAATGCGTTGATATAGACGTCGGCCGGCAGCCCGGCATCGCGGAAGACTGCCTCGATGGCCAGGGCCGACTGCGGGCAATTACGGGAGTGTTTCAGGATGACGGTGTTGCCGAGTGCGATGTTGGGCGCGGCGAAACGGGCCACCTGGTAGTACGGAAAGTTCCACGGCATGATGCCTACAAGGGGGCCGATGGGTTCGGTGCGGACCACGGCCTTGCCCGGCCCTTTGATGTCCAGCGTCTCCTCGCGGAGGAAGCGTTGGGCATTGGTCGCGTAGTAGTCATAGATGGAGGCAACAAGGGCGACCTCACCCTTGGCCTCCGCCGTCGTCTTCCCTACTTCAAGGGTCAACAGGGAGGCCAGCTCGTCAGAGCGCTCCCGGTGCAGTTCTGCCACGCGGGTGAGGATGGCACGGCGTTCGGCCAGCGGAACCGAGCGCCATTCACGGTATCGGGTGAACGAGCGTTTCAGTACGTCCTGTACATCCTCGTCACTGAGGGATGCGAACTCGGCAACGCGTTCGCCGGTTGCCGGGTTGATGGTCGCATAGTTACTCATCGTCTGACTCTCTTCTGCAGGATGGTCGTCTTTGCTTACAGTCGCAGCTGGCAGCTATGCAGTCCAATACTTATTACCTGGATCATTTATGATTTTATGACATGAATCGGCTGCCGGGTCTTACTGGGTCAGACCGGGGTCAGTCCGCGAAAGTGCTCTTGGTTCATGGTTTTCCATTGCCTCGTGGATGCCGGGGTGGCGTGTCACACTTCACAGGTGTAACGTGGGCCACGACCTATACGAACATGTCTGTATAGTTTCTGCCAGAACCAGTCTCACAGAATACTGTTCACATCTCAACCACCCATTACCCGTGAGGAAGGCCAGTATGACTGTGCGAACAGCCGTTGTCGTCACCGGGGGGTCCAGCGGACTCGGTGCCGCCGCTGCGCTGCGCTTCGCTGCCTCCGGCTATACAGTCCATGTCTTCGACATGCAGGCTGAATCGACGACCCCCGTCATGCGCGGTATCGATGGACCCATCGTCTTCCACCAGGTAGACGTGCGGGATGACGAGAATATCCGCAAAGCATTCAAGGCGGTCGAGCAGGCGGTCGAGCAGGCCGACGAGGAGTTGCGTGGCGTAGTTCATTGTGCTGGCATCGCAGGCTTCGGACCGAAGAATCCGGGCCAGCTCACCGATGCCGAGAAGCACGTCCCGCTGGACAACTTGGGCAGCATTGAGAACGTTCTGATCACCAACATTTTGGGCACGTTCTCCGTTGTCCGTCACGGTGCGTCCTTGCTGGGCCGGAACGGTCGGCATCCCGAGGAGGAGAACGGTTTCATCATCCTGACCTCCTCAGGAGCGGCGACCGACGGCAAGGCCGGTCAGTCGGCATACTCTGCCTCCAAGGCTGCCATTAGCGGTATGACGTTGCCGTTGGCGCGGGAGTTGTCAGCCTTGGGGGTCCGTGTGGTGACCATTGCGCCGGGCTTGTTCGACACGCCGATTCTTGACGACACGCCAAAGATTGAGCGCCATGTGCCGTACCCCGGTCGTGTGGGCGACCCGGACGAATTCGCCCGCTTGGCCCTGCATATCTCGGAGAACCGCTACATCAACGCGGAGGTTATTCGCATTGATGGGGGGAGCCGCGGGGGATTTCGTTCCCCGGTCCCATTCGTCCGTTAAACCATGAGTGATCCTCGGCTTGCCGTTTCCGATGGTCACCTCAGCAACCTACGAGGAAGTAGAAACCGTTATGCTGAAACTCATCAGGAGACTGGACTGGCTGCTCAGTGGACTAGCAGCTCTTGCCCTCCTGTTCATGATGCTCGTGTCCCTGGGCAACGCCGTGGGGCGCACGTGGTTCCACACACCGCTGTATGGCGCCAACGAAATCGTTGCCCAATGGTTCCTGCCGGCGGCCATCCTGTTAGCCATCGCCGGCGCCCAGGTCTGGAAAGAGCACATCGACGTGACTCTGGCGGTCGAGACTATGAACCCGCGTAACCTCTCCTGGATCCGGCTGATCGTCAACGTACTCTCGGCAGCCCTCTGCCTCGCCTTCGCGTGGTACGGATTTGGCGAGGCGTTGAAGCAGACCCGCGTCCACGCGACGGCCGGCATCACGTCACTGCCCGTCTGGCCGTCCTATTACCTCGTACCCCTCGGATTCGCTGTGGCGACGATCGTCTTCGCCCTCGATGCCTGGATGGGTTTCAAAAACCCTGAGCACCCCTTGAACACGGGGACCGGCAAACCCGTCTCCGATATCGACGCTGAAGCAGTTAGGGGCTAAACATCATGAAGGAATTTGTAATTGCCGAACACCCGCCCACAGGCCTGTCCCCACTGGGGATGAGTACTTACGGGTTCAAGCAGGACACCACAAAACACAAGAACACCACGGTGAGGTTCTGGATCCTTATCGCCGTCAATGTCGCTTTGGCTATCGGTTTGTTTACCAGCCAGACCAACGAGGTGGCGGGACTCTGGGCCATTGGCCTCATGGTGGCCATGATGCTCATTGGTCTCCCGATCGGCGTTGCACTGTCCCTCGCCAGTGTCGCCGGGTTGCTGCACGTCAGCGGTGCGGCGGCCGCCGTCAACGTCTTGTCCTCGGCGCCCTTCACTGCGTCCAGCAGTTGGTCGATGTCGGTGCTGCCGATGTTCATCCTCATGGGCTTCCTGCTGACCCAATCGGGATTGACCCAGCGCCTGTATCAGGCGACTTACCTGTGGTTCGGCTGGCTGCCCGGCGGGCTCGCTATCGGCACGACGGCTGCCGGTGCTGGGCTTGCTTCGGTTAGTGGGTCCACCATTGGCATGACCTACGCTCTCGGGCAGGCCGGTATCCCCGAGATGCTTAAGGTCGGCTATGACCGACGCGTCGCTGTCGGGGCCATCCTCACCGGCGGTCTCGCCGGCCAGCTCATCCCGCCCAGCATCATTCTCGTGGTCTACGCCGGCGTCGTGTCGGTGCCAGTGGGTCCCCAGTTGCTTGCCGGCATCATTCCCGGCCTGGCTATCAGCGCCATGTTCGCCCTGCTGTTCCTTATGATGGGCATCGTTCTCCCGAAGATGATGGGCCGCGGCAAGGATGCTAAAGCAGTTCAGGAGGACATCAAATGGCGTGAACGGTTCACGTCCTTGCTCGGCCTGTGGGGGCTCCCGCTGATCATGCTCGTGCTGTTCGGCGGTCTCTTCACCGGAGTCTTCACGCCTACGGAGGCCGGAGCCGCCGCGGCCTTCATGTCGCTGCTGCTCGCGTTATACTACACCCGTCGCAATGACCCGCTGAAGCAGGTAGCGAAGTCCCTCGTCAATGCCGCCCGGTCCACGGCTGGAATTTTCTTCATCTTGATCGGGGCCGAGATGCTCACGCGCATGCTGGCCGTTACTGGGGTCGCTGGCCAGGTGACCAACTTCATCCTGGAGTTGGACTTGCCGCGGTTCTGGTTTCTGATTGCCCTAATCGTGCTCTACATTTTCATGGGCATGTTTTTTGACACCATGTCAATGATCCTGCTGACCGTCCCGCTGCTGATGCCAGCCCTTGAGTTCTACGACATCAGCCTGATTTGGTTCGGTGTCTTCATCGTCATTCTGGGCGAGATCGGCATGATCACCCCGCCGGTGGGCGTGTTGGCCTACATCACGTACAACCTGACGAAGCGGAAGGAGGTCAACCAGGGCGTGAAAATAACCCTGAACGATGTGTTTATGTCGATCCTCTGGTTCCTGCCCTTCGCGATCTTATTCCTGGTCATCCTCATCTTTTGGCCTGAGATCGCCACTTGGCTGCCGTCCATCTCATCCGCCTCTTGATCTTGACGAGCCGCGGCTGGCCCGGAAGCCCCCGGTCGTTCCCAAGCCGTCAACGGTTTGCCGAGCGCCGGCGAGATCTTGTCACGCGCGGGCTGCGGCCAGCCGGGACCATCCACGCAAGGGAGCGCCGTGTCCGAGAAGCCCGAACTGACCTACGCCACTTGGGGCGAGTTGTCCGCTTCGGATGAGGCGGTGCCGGAGATCCGGACTGACTATCTTGGCCATAAGGGTTACCGCTTTGCCGTACTGACGCTGGAGAATCCCGACCGCCGCCCGGTGACCCTGGGTCCGGCATCCTTGGCCAATTTCGCTGCCGCGGTGCGCGGTGTGGATCTGTCGAAGGTGGATGGGGTGGCCGTGACCGGTACGGGTCCAGTCTTCTGCGCCGGCGCGGACCTGAAGAAAATGATCGAGGCCGCCACGCCGGAACACGCCGAGAGCGTCGCACGTCAAGGGCTTGAGGTGTTTAGTTTACTTGAGTCGCTTCCCGTGCCCACGTTTGCATTCATCAACGGTGTTGCGCTCGGCGGGGGACTCGAGCTGGCCCTGCATGCTTCATTTCGCGTGGTTGCGGATTCAGTCCGGGCCCTTGGCTTTCCCGAGGCGCGCCTGGGCCTGATCCCGGGCTGGGGCGGCATCCCACGCACTGTGGCTTTGATCGGCCCCGCCTTGACAGCCCGCCTCATAATTTCGGACTCGCTTGCGGGGAAGAACCTCTCCGCGCGGGCTGCCGCTGAACTTGGTCTGGTTGACGCCGTGCTCCCGGAACAAGGTTTCATGGCTGCCTCGCTGGACTTCGCCGTCGGCATTCTCTCTGGCACGGCGTTGGCCCCAGACACTGTTCGGACCAGTGCAGACGGCCCCAAGCCCGACGTCGCCTCCGGCGCGGGGTACGCCGCGCTGGATGACGTCCGGGCCCAGCTCGATTCCCGTCTGCACGGTGCTGCGCCGGCGCCCTACCTTGCGTTGGAACTCATCTCCGGGGCTGGCGCGGACCCCGCCGGATCTGCAGGCCCGGGCGCGGAGATCCGGGCGTTCGGCGAGCTGCTGCTCTCCGACGAGGCCCGCGCCAGCATCTACGCCTTCCATGTAACACATTCGCTGGCGAAGAAGCCCGCGGGCCGTCCCACCGTCGAACCTTCGCCGGTCCGCGCTGTCGGCGTCGTCGGCGCAGGCCTGATGGCCAGCCAGCTCGCCCTTATCTTTGCGCAGCAGCTGCGCGTGCCGGTACATATCACGGACCTCTCACAGGACCGTGTTGACGCGGCCTTGAGCTGGGTAGCCGGTCAACTCGATAAGCTCGTGGACCGCGGCCGCCTGAATGCCGCCGCCGCCGCCGTCATCCGCACCCTGGTCACAGGCGACACCAACAAGGCCGCCTTCGCGGACTGCGACGTGGTCATCGAGGCGGTCTTCGAGGAGCTGGACGTAAAGCGCGCTGTGTTCGCCGACCTCGAACCCCTGCTCCGCCCGGACACCCTGCTGCTGACCAACACATCCTCGCTGTCCATCCAGGCCATGGGCGAGGCCCTCGCGAATCCCGGCCGGCTGATCGGCTTCCACTTCTTCAACCCTGTAGCCGTACTGCCGCTGGTGGAAATCATCTCTACCCCGCAGACGGACCAGACCACCCTGGCAACGGCATTCGAGCTGGCCCGCCGGCTGCGCAAGACGCCCGTGCTCGTCACAGACACGGCAGGCTTCGTAGTTAACCGCGTCCTGACCCGGCTCTTCACCGAGGTCCTCGCCCTGCTTGACGACGGCGCCGACCCGCACAATGTGGACCACGCCCTCGACCCGCTGGGCCTGCCCATGACGCCGCTGCAACTGCTGCAGTTCATCGGCCCGGCCGTTCAGCTGCACATTTGCGAAAAAATGAACCAGACCTACCCGCAGCGGTTCAGCGTCAGCACCAGCCTATCGGCGCTCGTGGCCGCGGGACTGCCGGGGTATCTGGACGACGGCGGAATCTCGACTGCCGCGGCCGCCCTGCTCCCGGCGTCCATCGCCCCAGATCCTGGCACGGTCCGCGCCAGGGTACTGACCGCGTTGGCCGAAGAAGTCACCGAGATGCTCGAGGAAGGTGTGGTGGCCGGCCCGGAACAAATAGACCTGTGCATGATCCTCGGCGCCAACTACCCCTTCCACACCGGCGGCCTGACCCCGCTGCTTGACCGGGAAACAGGCACCACCTTCCACCCGCAGCTCCGGATACACGCTCCGGCATCCACTTAGCCTGCAAAACGCTGGCCCTTACCGCCGCCGCAACGAAGACCAAGAGTTTTTGCCAGTCCACGTCCAAGGAGAAGAATGAATCGCAGTACAGATGTCGTCGTCGTGGGCGCCGCGCGCACGCCACAGGGCAGGCTTATGGGCCAGCTCGCCCCGCTGACCGCTGTTGAGCTTGGCGGCGCGGCGATCGCCGGCGCGTTGGAGAAGGCAGGGGTCGAGCCGGACGCCGTCGAAGCTGTCATCATGGGCCATGTGCTCCAGGCGGGTGCCGGCCAGAATCCCGCCCGGCAGGCCTCAGTCGCAGGAGGCATCCCGCTCAGTGCCCACGCGGTCACCATCAACAAGGTGTGCCTGTCCGGACTAAGCGCCATCATAGAGGCAAGCCGGCTATTGCAGCTGGGAGAAGCCACGGTGGTGGTCGCGGGCGGGCAGGAATCCATGTCCAACGCCCCGCACCTGTTGGCAGGTTCCCGGGCCGGGCACCTCTACGGAGATGCAGCGCTGATCGACTCCGCCGCCCACGACGGCCTCACCGACGCCTTCGATCATGAGGCCATGGGGCTCGCCACCGACCGCGCCAATGAGGCGCTGGGCATCCACCGCGCCGATCAGGATAGGGTCGCCGCTGAGTCCCACCGGCGTGCGGCCGCTGCCCAGGCTACCGGGCTTTTCGCCGCCGAGATCGTCGCACTTAAGGTACCACGGCGCCGCGGGGAGGCCGAGCTTGCCGCGACCGACGAGGGCGTGCGCGCCAACAGCACCGAAGCATCACTCGGCAAACTCCGGCCAGCCTTCTCCCCAACAGGTACGGCGACTGCCGGCAACGCCTCACCGCTGAACGACGGTGCTGCCGCCGTCGTCCTGACCACCCGTTCCTATGCTGAGACCCACAGCCTCAGAATTCTTGCGACGGTGGGGGCTCCGGGGCAGACCGCCGGCCCGGACACCTCCCTGCCCGACAAACCTGCCCGCGCCATCGTCAAAGCACTCAGTACGGCCGGGTGGTCAGTGGAGGACCTGGACTTCGTGGAGATCAACGAAGCGTTCGCCTCCGTGGCCCTGCACTCGGCGGCACAGCTTGGCCTCAGCATGGATAAGGTCAATGTCAACGGCGGAGCCATTGCCCTCGGCCATCCCATCGGCGCATCCGGCGCGAGGGTCCTCGTCTCCGCAGTGCACGAACTAGTGCGCCGCGGCACCGGCAAAGCAGCCGTGGCACTGTGCGGCGGCGGGGGCCAAGGAGAAGCGCTGCTGCTTTCGCGCTGAACTACCGTATCCCCATTCTCCAGCAAACGGACGAACCCCCCATTGGAGTTCGCCTGCGTACCTCAACCGTTACATCAACCAAGAATCCTACCAAAAGCAACCGCAACATGGCTCGCTTGGGCTGGAGTGGCTGAAGAGCTTTGGAACGATTTAAGCCCGGTCGGCAGAGTGCGACGCATTGATTTCGTAAGGGGCAGCAGTGTTGGTAGTCAGCGCCTGGCGTTCAAAGCTGCATGGGAGCGTGAACCTGCTTGAATTTATCCCTAAGCGGGGCAGCTGCCCCCTACTCCTCGCCCCGGCAATCACCACGCCCTGGAACTGGACTGCCGCCTGCCGTCGTCGGGCTGCATTTACACGTTCCCTCTCTTGAGCTTGCTGATGAAGAATGCTTTTCATCGAGATTCCTTTTGGGTTTGACGATCAGGGAGATCGCTCATGGATGAGGGGGTTGGTGCTGCCGGACCGGGTAGTGAATGGCCGTGAAATTGGCTTCCCGCTGATGAGGGACTCTGTCAGCTACCTGCTGGCGTGGCATGGCCCTGACCACACGACGTCTCACAGCCCAGTCATGACGCGAAGGCCCCCAGACCATTACGAACTGGGGGCCTCGCCTGATGGGTCGCCATGCGACTCAGTGCCTCCGTGCGTCCCGAGGGATTTCTGACACGCCGGCAAGCACGGTATCGATGCCGATGTTGCTGGCTAGGGCCATCACATCGATGACCTGCTCCGGGGTGGCCCCGTAATCAAGGGCTTTCTTCGTGTGGGTGCGAATCCCGGGCGTGAAGAGATGGGTCGGGGCGACGTCGATGGCGATATAGATCAGTTCCTTGAATGATTCAGTGAGTGGTCCGTGGTTCCAAGGGATGCTGGAAAGGTCGAGATAGGCCTCGAAGTACTCCGGCGTGTAGGCCAGGACGAGGTCCCAACCGGGAGTCCAGTACTTTCGGTCGCTGATGAACCGTTCCTTGAGGGCGCGGCGGTAGTCGTCCAGATCCTGATCGGAGACGCTCGCGCTGACACCCAGTTCCTCGAACACCTCGTGGGCGACAGGGACCCCGACGAGCATCGAGTGAACTCCCAGCGACGCAGCGAGTTGAAGGGTCTCGAGGATCTCTTCGGCGGAGGCGCCTAAGCGCTGTGCCTGACGGATGTGGTGGGCTGTCGCAGCACGACTGAGGTAGGTGACCTGTCCGGTAACGGCGACGCAGATGAGTTCCCGTTCCTTAGGGGTTAGGTTTCCTCGGGCGGACGTGACGTTAAGGAGGCGGTCATAGGCCTTGAAATACCGGGGATCGGCGATAAGCAGGTCCTCAAGATCGTCGCTCCAATAACCATGGGACGTTTCGAAGCGAAGCCGCAGTAACGACATGTCGTGCGTGTCCACCACGGGAGCGCGCCCATCTTTCGAGTTGTCGGGGATCAATGGATCGGGCGGAGATTATTCCCCGCGGTCTCTCCGCCGTCGATGGCTATTGCCGCACCGCTGACGTACTGTGACTCATCGCTGACCAGGTAAACGACCAAGGGACTGATCTCCTCGGCCTCTGCCGCACGGTCCAGGGGTACTTGTCCGAACCCGCGCTTCAGGTGGGCGGTAAGCGGCGTGTTTACGGAGCCTGGATGGATGGAATTCACGCGGATCCCCTGGGGGCCTAGGTCCATAGCTGAAGTCTTCGTCAGTCCCTGGACGCCCCACTTGGAGGCGGAGTAGCCTGCGCGTTGCTTGAACCCGACCAGACCGGCGATGGACGAGACGTTAACGATGGAGGATGCCGGGTTTTTGCTGAGCTCGGGGATGGCAGCCTTCATCCCGTAAAAGGTGCCACTGAGGTTGATGCTGATCACCCTGTTCCAATCATCGATGCTGGCGTCCGCGGCGGAACCCCGGCTGCTGATTCCCGCGTTGTTGACAAGAGCGTCCAAGCGGCCGAAACACTGTACCGTCTCCGCCACTGCAGCTTTCCATGCCTGGAAGTCTGAGACATCGAGGTGGACGAAGGCTGCAACCTCGCTGCCTATCTCGGTATTGATCTCTGCCACGAGGCTAAGGCCCGCGTCCTTCTGGATGTCGCCCACCATGACGGAGGCACCTTCCCGGGTAAGTGCACGGGCATGGGCAGCTCCCATGCCGCTGGCTGCTCCAGAAATCAGAACGACCTTGCCGCTGGCGCGGCCGCTACTAGAGGGGGTCATGACATCTCCTAATGTGCTGAATATTTGCTGCTGACCGACTATATGGACATTGATGGTGCGAGTTGTCCGCGGCAACCTGTCGGGAATCGTCGTGGACTGCGGTTGCAAGACCGGTAGCGAGATCCTCGATGGCACCAGGACCGCGGCTTGAACGACGCAATTACTGGGTGGCGGCCGTTGCAGTGCAAGGGCGTGATCACGCAGCGGATCCAAGGGAGTGGAATAGGCGAGCGACCACGCGCTAATTGTAGACATACTTGTATGTATTGTGGTTGACTGTGATCAATAACGCTACGGAATGAGCTGGGTCACACCCGGAGACACCCCAAGGAAACGGAGAGCCAATGAGCCAGGACAACCTTCACTTCGGCATTTTTCTGCTGACCAACGTGCCCGAATGGAGCACCGAACACGAGGCAATCCACAAGGGGATCGAGCAGATCAACCTGGCCGATAAGCTGGGATTCGAGGAGGCCTGGGTCGCCGAGCACAATGCTCGCCGCTATGGCATCATCTCGTCCTCGCAGGTCATGCTCGCTTCGGTCGCGGGGACCACGAAAAACATCCGTCTCGGCTCCGGCGTCACGCGCCTGCCGATGAACCACCCGCTGAAGCTGGCTGAAGACTTTTCTCTGCTGGATGTCATCAGCAACGGCCGCCTGAACTTCGGCATTGGCAAGGCTTACGACCTGCTTGAGTTTCAGGCGTACGACATCGATCCGAATGAGCGCGATCAGCGCTACCAGGAGACCTTCGAGATCATCATGCAGGGTTGGAAGACCGGCAAGATCAACTACAAGGGTAAGCACTTCACTGTCCCGGGCTATGGCGAGCATGCCGACGAGATCCAGCTAATGCCGATGCCCGTGCAGAAGCCCCATCCGCCGGTCTACATCATGGTGTCCCAGACCGAGGATTCCCTGCGGTACGCCGCCCGGGAAGGCTTCGCTTTCGTCCTGGGGCAGATGCCCACGTGGGAGCACATGGCCCACCTTGTCAGGGTTTACCGCGAAGAGGCCCGTAACGCGGGCTTCAGCTACGACGATATCGATGCGAACATCGCCCGATCGTCACAGCTGAAGGCAATCCACGTCTCCGACGACCGGGCGACCGCCGAGAAGGAATACGAGCAGGGTCTGATGTGGTACCTCAGCATCCTCAGCAACCGAGCCAAGGTCGGGCTGGGCCTCACGGAGCTCAGCTTCCAGGATTACCTGGATAAGGGCGCGATCATCTTGGGCTCTTCCGACGACGTCGCCCAGCAACTCGAGGACTACAAGAAGGTGACCGGGATCGGCGGTCTGGTCGGTTGGTTCGATGCCGGTAGCCAGCCCCAGGAGCAGGTGCTGCGGTCCATGACGAAGTTCGCCCAGGAAGTCCGCCCGCAGCTCACCGCTAGAGGCTAGTCACGAGCCGAAACCAGCAGGCGACATCACAGGAAGCGAAAGACATGTCAGAGAACACCATAGAGGCCAGTGACTACCAGGAAATCATTGATGCCCTGATGTCCTTCATCGAGAAGGCCGTTGTCCCGATCGAGCAGGAGCACACTGAGTTCCTCGCCGACGAGTACAACGTTTTCGATAAGCGCGGTCTCATGACCCAGAAGTACCAGGACATCAACCGTCAGGTACGGGAACTGTCGGCGGAATTCGGCTTCTACTCGCTTTATGGAGCTGAGTCCCTGGACGGAGGGGACCTGCCGGCAAGTGGCATCGTCCAGGTCCAGGAGGCCCTTCATTACAGGTACGGACCGGAGCGGACGCTAATCCATGAATCCGTTATCCCGTCCCCGTTCACAAACGGTTTGAGCCCGTTGCTGCTGAAGCTGAACGAGGAGACGCTCGCGCCCCGTCTGGCCGACATTCAGTCGGGCAAGAGCACCTTGTGCTTCGCTCTTTCAGAGCCCGACGCCGGCTCGGACGTCTTCAACCTCAAGACGAAGGCGACTCCAGAGGGTGACGGCTGGGTTGTCAACGGTCAGAAGCAGTGGATCTCCAACGCCGCGCACGCATCGCATGCGTTCGTGTTCGCCATCACCGATGTCGAGGCACTCAAGGCCCGGACCGGAGGCATCACCTGCTTCTTCGTGGATACGTCCGATGAGGGTTTCTCGGTAGACGCGGGTATCCCACTGATGGGCAAGCGCGGTTCCAACGCGACGATCGTCTCGCTGACCAACCTGAAGGTCACGCGCGAACAGATTGTAGGGGAAGAAGGGCAGGGCCTTAACCTGGCGATGGGCGGGATAAGCCGCGGCCGATTGACCATGTCCGCTAACTGCATCGGTTTGGCGCGCTGGGCGCTCGACCAGGCCGTCTCCTACGCCAATACGCGTAAGACCTTTGGGAAGACCATCGGCCAGCACCAGATGATCCAGGCCAAGCTGGCTGACATTGCCACGCAGATCTATCTCTGCAAGTCGGCAGTGGCCCGCACGGCAGCCATTGTGGACGCTGGATTGCCGGCGATCAAAGAGACTTCGATGGTCAAGATGGCCTGCACCGAGATGGCCGGTCGGGTCTTGGACGAGGTTATGCAGATCCACGGTGGCCTGGGACTCACTAACGAAATGGGCTTGGAGGCCGGGTACCGTTACGCGCGCACCCTGCGCATACCCGACGGGACCTCAGAGATCCAGCGCCGGACTGTGGCCAAGCGGCTCCTGGCGGGGGACACCCAGCTATGAGCGACACCTTAACATCCCTGGTCGCCGTCACGCAGGTCGGTGGAGTGCGCACGATCGTGCTCAATCGACCCGAGGCACGCAACGCACTGAGTCCCGATCTGCGCGCGGACCTGCGTGACGCGCTGCTGGAGGCGGACGCCGATGATGAGACCCGCTGTATCGTCCTAACCGGCGCGGGAGGAAACTTCAGCGCCGGCGGAGACGTCAAGCGTATGGGCAAGAACACGCCCTCGCGTGGTTCCGCCAGGATCGCCCTTGGCAGGGAACTGGTCGACCTGGTCCGGGGCGTCAAGAAACCCACGATCGCAGCCGTTGAGGGACACGCCGTGGGAGCAGGGTTCGGCCTGGCCCTCGCGACGGACCTTATCGTCGCGTCCGAGACCGCCCGATTCCAATTCGGGTTCATCAAGCGAGGTCTAGCACCTGACAGCGCCGTGCCCTATCTCCTGTCACAGCAGATCGGGAACCGCCGGACCATGTTCTACGCCATGACCGGCGAAGTGATCCCGGCTGACACAGCCGCTGAACTCGGAATCGCGGTGCACGTCTATCCCGCTGACGGCTTCGCTCACGCTGTGGCGTCGTTCGCGGAATCCTTGGCGAACGGACCTACCGCGGCGCTCTTTGCCACGCGCAAAATCGTTCATGCCTCCCATAATTTGACCATGTCGCAGGCATGGGACATGGAGGCCTTCGCCTCGGCAGTCACCTCGACGACCGCGGACCACAAGAATTCCGTGGCGGCCTTCAACGCGAAGTCGCCCTACACGTTCCAAGGAGAATGACCTGTGTCTGACCTGATCACCCTCGAACGGGACGTTGAACGCAAATTCGCGATCGTCTCATTCAACCGTGAAGACAAGATCAACGCGTTCAACCAGGACCTGTTGGACGGTCTGATGGAGACGCTCGCCGCCCTCACCGACGACGACTCGGTGTCGTCCGTCATCATCCGAGGCAGTGGCAAGAATTTCAGTGCCGGCTATGACGTTGTTTCGGGCTACGCCTCGGCCAGCGCCTATGACGACTGGCGCCGGCTGCAGGACAAAGTAGACCTCTGGGAGCGGATCTACCGCTTTCCGAAGCCCCTGATCGCCGCCGTCGAGGGTCACTGCCTCGGCGGCGCTACAATGCTCGTGGCTTGCTGCGACCTGGTCGTCGTCGGCGAAGACGCGAACATCGGCTGGCCATCGATCCCCCTGGGCGGCGGTCTGCTGAGCCCGGTGTCCCTGTGGCACATTGGCATGCGCAAGGCCAAGGAGCTGTCATTCATTGCCGGAAACGCCATGACCGGCACCGAGGCCTTCCAACTTGGATGGGCGAACCAGGCTGTCGAGCCAGGCACCGTCCTAGAGAGCGCCAAGACGCTGGCCACACGAGTTGGCAAGACACCCTTGGATCTGCTCTACCTCAAAAAGCAGGCCCTCAACAAGGTATACGACCGGCAAGGCTTCGTCGAGTCTCTGCGCTCGGGTGCAGAGTGGGATGCCATCTCGCACACCGCCAGCTCAATCGGGGACGTTAAGGCGCTGATGAAAGAAAAGGGCCTGAAGGGCGCGATCAAGCACTTCACCGAGTCATAACCAATGCAAGCACGAAAGGAAAGCACCTGATGATAATCAGAAACAAAAAAACCACGGGGTCGATGGCGTCCCTGGCAATCCTTGCCCTCGGGTTGACGGCCTGTGGCGGCGGCATCGGCAATGGAGCCGAGAACGCCGGCGGTAAGGGTCTGGAGCCGGGGGCAACCAAGGAGGAGTACATCGCTGCGTTCGCGGACGTCGAGCCGATCAATCTCGACTTCCAGTACGCAAGTACCAACCCGAAGGCCTTCTCAGCACAACGTGATCTCGAGTGGGCAAAGACCGTCGAGGAGTGGTCCGGCGGGAAGATCACCATAAGCACCCACGCGTCCGGCGCTATCGCCAGTCCCACCGAAGTCCCGGACGCGCTGGCCGACGGCCGCCTGGACCTCGCCAACTACTACAGCACCTACGAGCCTCAGGAGATGGCTGCCTTCGTGGACATGACCAAGTCTCTGGTGCAGCTTCCCAGCAGCCCACTCATCGCTGAGCTTGCGACGCATGCAGTCCTGGCCGACGTCGGCTTCAATACCCCCGAAGTGATGGCCAACTACGAGGAACGGGGCATGCACGTCCTGCACCCGGCCGTGCCATCAGGCACCATCACAGCGGTATGCCGGGAAGACAAGGACTCACCGGCCGACTGGCGGGCCTCACAGATTCGCGGCAATTCACAGGCCCACGAAATCCAGACCAGCGCCCTCGGTGGCACCCTGACCAGCATCGCGCTGTCTGAAGGATACGAGGCCCTGGAGCGTGGCGTGCTCGACTGCTCGCTGCAGTCCACCGCAACCGCCTACAGCGTCGGATGGCTGGAGGTCGCGCCATACATCAAGATGCCGCGAGATGCCAGCTTCGCACCCGGCCCGGGCAGCATGGTGGCCGGCGCCTCCTGGGAGACCCTGCCGCTGATCGCCCAGCAGCTCATGTTCGACACCATGCCCGTCTACCTCCGAGGTGAAGCCTTTAATAGCGTGACCAGCGTAGTGCTCGCCGCCGAGGCGGCCGAGAAGAACGGCGGCAGCATGGAGTTCCTCGACGATGAGAGCGCGAAGGCACTCGCCAACGCCAACAAGGAGATCCTCAAGCAAGTCGAGGACTCACCCAACTTGGACGGTGCGGCGATGAACCGGGCCGTCGCAGACTCGATCGAGAAGTGGACCGGCATCGCCAAGGAGCTCGGCTACGAGGAGAAGGGCGACGTGACCGACTTCGCCAGCTGGTACGAGGGGTCCACTGACTACAGCGACCGCGAATACCTGCAGCCCTTCGCTGACCGGCTATACAAGGAAGTCCTCCTTCCCCACCGCCCAAGCTGACAACACGGGGTGCCTGAGGGCAGCGTCCACCCCCTCAGGCACCCCAAAAAAACAGACAACACGAGCATCGATCCGCACCACGAATTCACCACCGACAAGGAGCAGCATGATTCCCACACTGACAGGCGGGGTCAATCCCTCTGATCTGGGCGTGACGCTGATGCATGAGCACATCTTCGTGCTCAACGCAGAGTTGGTGGTGAACTTCCCGAGTCGCTTCCCCGCCGACGAGCTGGTTGACCGCGCCGTCCGCTACTTGGACGACGTGAAGACCAGCGGCGTCGACACGGTCGTCGACCTCACAGTGATGGGTACAGGGCGGAACATTCCCCTGGTTAAGAGAGTCGCCGAGAAAGCGGACGTCAACGTCGTCGTAGCGACAGGCTGGTACACATATCACGAGGCCCCGGCGTTCGCCAGCCTGAACGGTCCGGGACGGTTGCTGGGCGGGCCGGATCCTCTGACCGAGATCTTCGTCCGGGATATCGTTGCGGGCATCGATAACACCGGGGTCAAGGCAGGTGTCCTGAAGTTTGCTGCCGACCGCTACGGGATCACTGATGGCGTGTTCTACATCATGCAGGCCGTCGCGGACGCTCATCTGGAAACCGGGGCTCCGATCTTCACCCACTCGGACCCGAACCAAGGAAACGGCCTGGACCAACAGGACTACCTGGAGAAGCGTGGTGTCGATCTTTCGAGAGTGGTGATCGGGCACTGCGGTGACACCGACGACATCGACTACCTGCGCCGCATAGCAGACCGAGGATCCGTCCTGGGCATGGATCGGTTCGGTCTGGAAGCACGGTTGCCCTACGACCGGCGGATCGAGACGGTCGCCCGGCTCTGCGAGCTCGGCTATGCACCGCAGATGGTTCTGGCCACCGACTCATCGGCCTACAGCATGAACTTCCCGGACGATGCCCGGCGGGAGAGACTGCCGAGGTGGCGTGCTCCGGAAGTCATGAACGCCGTGGTCCCGGATTTGCGGAAGCGTGGGGTTCCAGATGATGACATCCACACCATGATCACCGCAAACCCCGTCCGAGTCCTCGATACAGCGCACCGTTCAAAGGAGTAACAGCAATGGGACAGTTTGACTCGTACGAATTCCGCCGGGTGATGGGTACGTTCCCCACCGGCGTCGTGATCATCACGGCCATGGACGCCTCCGGACAGGCTCTGGCCATGACAGTGGGTTCCTTTGTGTCCGTCTCCCTGGAGCCGCCACTGATCGGGTTCCTGCCCGCCAAAACGTCTTCGTCCTGGGCCGCCCTCCGCAACAGCGGGACAACGAAATTCGGTGTCAACATCCTGGGAAGCCACCAGGAGGACCTCTGCCGCGCGGTCGCCCGTCGCAAGACGGACAAGCTGGAAGGCTTTGAGTGGACGCTTTCGGAACATGGCAGTCCCGTGCTTCAGGATGCCGTTGCGTTCATCGACTGCGACACACACTCGATCTCCGACGCCGGCGACCACGACTGGGTCATGGGCAACGCCCTGGACCTTTACACAATGAGCACTAACCTGCCCCTGTTGTTCTTCCGGGGCGGCTACGGTTCGTTCGCTCCCGGCTCGATGGCCATCAACACCGACATCTCCGTTGACGTGCTGCGTCAACTGGACCTGGTTCGACCGCACATGGAGAGCCTGGCAGCGGAACTCGTCACCGAGGTCAGCGTGATGACGCTTGTCGACGGCGAGCTGATCAACGTCGGAGCCGTGGGCATCCCGCAGCGCCGCCGGTCCTCCTCCCGCGTAGGCATTCACGTGCCCTTCATGCCGCCGATCGGCGGTGTCTTCGCGGCGTTCGGCGGACCGGACGCCGAGGAGCTCTGGTTCTCACGGATCCCGGAGGACACGGATTCCGAAGTCCGCGCCGACTTCAAAGTCGGTCTGGAAAATGTGCGCCTCCGGGGGTGCGCATACGGCATCGGTCATACCGCCGGCGAGGCGATCGAACTACAGGCGCACGGAGCCTACGTTTCCAAGGACCCCGCCGAACGCAAGCACCTCGAGGAGGTCGTGAACGGCGCCGCAAAAACGTTCAACATCGTCGACGTCGAGCGAGACCAGGACTACGAATTCCATTCGGCGACGGCTCCGGTCTTTGACCGGGACGGGGTCTGCATCTTCTCCATGACCGCGTGGGGTTCTGACGGGCTCACCTCGGGCGGCGACGTTCTGGCCATCCTCGAGCGGCTGAAGCGCACCGCCGACGCTGCTAGCCAGAACCTCAAGTTTCGCAGTCTCTGACCGTACGAACAGGAACGGAAGCCAGCAGTGCTCAAGTCATTTTCAGACCTAGTCATCCTCGAGATGGCCCACATCTACAACGGGCCTTACTGCGGTCTGCTCTTCGCCCACTTGGGCGCTGAAGTCATCAAAGTTGAGCCGCTCGCAGGGGAACGCCTCCGGAGCCGGGCCCGCGGGGACAGGGATCCTCACGAGTTCGTGATGCTCAATTCAAATAAGAAGAGCGTCGCGCTGGATCTCAAGAGCGAGGAGGGGAAAGAGGTTTTCCTGCGCCTGCTCGACAAGGCCGACGTCCTCATCGAAAACTACGCCCCGGGTACCCTGGACCGCCTGGGGCTGGGGCCCGAATCCCTTCTGGAGCGCAACCCGCGTCTCGTTGTGGCATCAGGCAAGGGCTATGGCACCAGTGGCCCCTATGCGACGATGCCGGCTATGGACCTCACCGTCCAGGCGATGTCCGGTGCGATTTCCACTACGGGATTCTCGGATGGTGCACCGGTGAAGACGGGGCCCGCGTTCACTGACTTCTCCGGCGGCATTCACCTGTTCGGCGGTGCCATGGCCGCCCTTTACGACAGGGAGAAGACCGGTAAGGGACAGGTGGTCGAGGTGTCGATGCACGACACTATCTACCCCATGCTGACCTCGGCCCTGAGCATGCTGTACAACTACCCGGACACTGTGCTTCCGGAGCGCACCGGGAACCGGCACTCGGGGCTGGGCATCGCCCCCTACAACGTATACCGCGCCAGTGACGGCTGGCTCGCCATCATCTGCTCGTCCGACAGGCATTGGACACGACTGGCTGAGGCGCTGGGGATCCAAAAAGCCGTGGAAGACCCCCGCTTTGCTGACCCGGTGCTCCGGTCGGAGAACATGGATGCGTTGGACGCGATAATCACGGCGGCGACCTCCGAGCTGACCCGCGACGAGATTTCGGCGAAGCTGAATATTGCGGGGGTGCCTTTCGCTCCGGTGAAGACGCTGCGCGAGGTGGACAGCGACCCGCACCTTATCGAGCGTGGGATGATTCAGTACGTGGAGCACCCGGAGAACGGGCGGGTGCCGGTCGTGGGCAATCCCCTGCGGATGTCCGGCGGTTGTGAGAGTCCCAAATTCACGCCCGCACCGAAGGTCGCTGCCGATCAGGTAGAGGTCCTCGGTCGTCTACTATCGATCCCGCTAGATGAGGCGGAGTCCCTTCTCGGAGTCCCTTCTCGGAGGATCGAAGAAGTGATCAAGGCGCAGGACCTCATCGACAACGATATTCACCTGGAGGGTTCGAGGACACGATGGCGACAAAAGTAATACCTTCTACCGGGACGGCGGACCGGGCTGACGTGGCGGCCGACCGGGACCCGTCAGCGGCTACGGCCAGGCGTAATGCTGAGCTGAACGTCTTCTTCGACGCGCTGTACCGGTGGACCGAGGCCAAGCCCAGGAGTGCTCCGGTCTACCAACGTGGAATCGACACGCGCGCGCACATCGTCGCGTCAGCGCGCAGTGCATTCGTGCGCCTCGGTTACATCGACTGCACCGTTGAGGACATCCTGAACGAAGCCTCGATCTCACGCGGCACGTTCTACTCGCATTTCCGGAGCAAAAAGGCAGTCTTTGCCGCGGCCGTCGAGGTGCACACCGTCGGACGAATCAACCAGACGGAGGTCACCGACCTCGATGACTTCGGCTACCACGATCGGGTGAGAGCGTCGATCAAGCAATTCCTCAAAAACTACACGGATACCCAGGACTTCTCGATGGTCATCGAGCAGGCCGCCCATTACGACCCCGGATTCCGTACCGTCCGGCTGGTGATCCGTGACATCTACGTTCGCCGCATCGCCCGTGGCATTGAACGCCAGCAAAAGCTGGGGGCGGTGAGTAGCGACTTAGACGCGGGACTGTTGGCGCTGACCATTCTTTCGATGATGACCAATGTGGCCCAGGTGGAGATCGGTTGGCGCGGGAAGAAGCCAAATGACGACATGGCCGAGACCCTCACTAACTTCTGGTGCGCGGGAATCGGTCTGAAGTAGCAGGAAGCGAGAACCCTTTCCGGGCCCAGCGTCGACGGGCTTGGCGGAGTCCGGCCCGGACCCCACCCCACACACTATGACGACGAAGCAGTGGCCCTACGCCACAGCCAGGCCTTCCGGCGGCGATGGGGCATCGCCCGCTAACTAGCGGGCGATGCCCATCCCTGCTGGTTAATAGGAGAGAACATGAAATTTATAGTTTTAGTCAAGCAGGTGCCGGACACCGGTGATGCTCGCAAGCTGGACCCGCAGACGGGTCTGTTGAACCGTGGCGTCTCCGAGTTGATCCCTGACGAGATCACGGAGCGTGCTCTGGAGTGCGCCCTGCGGGTCAAGGATGCGGACAGTTCCACGGAGGTGGTCGCGCTCTCGGTGGGTCCCGAGGAGGCAGAGAAATCAATTCGACGGTTGCTCGCAATGGGGGCGGACCGTGGCCTGCACATTGTGGACGCGTCCCTGGCCGGTTCTGACATGCTCCAAACAGCGAAAACCATCGCCGCCGCAATCGAAAGGGAGGGTTTCGACGTAGTTCTTGCCGGCAACCAGTCGACGGACGGACGCGGTGGCATGATCCCATCCATGGTGGCCGAGCTGCTCGGAGTGCCCGGCATGCCGGACCTGGACGCATTCGAGGTAACGGACGGCACGGTCAGGGGTTCCCTGCGGACGGGCGAGGGAGATATCCGGCTGGAGGCCCCGGTGCCGGTGGTGGCTGCCGTCACGGAGCGAGCAGCCGAAGCCAGGTTCCCGACTTTCAAGGGCATAATGTCGGCCAAGAAAAAGGTCGTCGACAAACTGAGCCTTACGGATCTCGGTGTTCAAGCGGGGCCTGCGTACGCGCCGGTCCGTTCAGTCATGATTTCTGCGGTTACTGCGCCTCCGAAACAAGCGGGAATAACGGTGGTCGACGACGGTTCCGCAGCTGCCCAACTGGCTGAATTCCTTGAGTCGAAAAACCTGCTGTGATGCGCTTTGCATCAGCCGTCGGATACACGTTTCAAGATTGAGGATCTGCGATGTCGAACATACTTGTTTTTACTGAGACAACACACGATGGGACGACCGCCGCGAGCACGCCGGCACTGATCGGGGCTGCCGCGTCTGTGGGCACGCCGATCGTGTTGGCGGTGACCACCGCGGAGCATTCGCCCGCACTGATTGAGGCCCTCAGGAAATGCGGCGCCACGCGGGTGGTAGTCGCCGAGCTTGAGGCGCCGAGCACACACCTAGGCTCTGCCGAGGTGACGGCCTTGGAGAACGCAGTCCAGGAATTCGCTCCGATCGCGGTGCTCCTGGACAATTCCCCGATCGGGCGCATGGTGGGTGCGCGACTCGCTGCCCGGACGGGTGCAGCCATCGCCGCGGACGCAGTTGGTCTGTCGCTGGAAGCTGACGAGGTCATCGCCTTACATTCCGTGTTCGGTGGTGACTACGTCACGGAATCCACCGTGGAAGGTGGTCTAATGATCGTCACAGTACGCTCCGGTGCTATCTCCGCCCGGACGGAGACCTCCGATGCCGAGGTCTCACGCATAACTGTTACAGATCACGCGTCCCCAAGTCCGGTCATCATCGGCACGGAGCCGATCCTGGTGAAGAGCGACCGGCCGGATCTGTCAGCAGCCTCCATTGTCGTCTCGGGCGGTCGAGGCATCGGTTCAAAGGAAAACTTCTCGCTGGTGGAGCAATTGGCGGACAGCCTGGGAGCAGCTGTCGGCGCGTCACGAGCTGCCGTGGACGCCGGATATGCCCCACAGAATTTCCAGGTTGGCCAGACCGGTATCGCCGTTTCGCCGGACCTCTACATCGCCGTGGGCATCTCAGGGGCTATCCAGCACAAAGCGGGCATGCAGACCGCGAAGACTATCGTCGCGATCGACAAGAACGAAGAGGCTCCGATCCTCGAGGTCGCGGACTTTGGGATCGTAGGGGACCTATTCTCGGTTGTTCCGCAGCTTATCGAGGAGATTAGCCGGCGACGGAGCGCCGTCACCGTATCTTCCTCGTAGCGCCCTTCCGCATATGCGGGAGACGTTCGGCGAACAGAATCATGGAGTACACATCGTGGTAAACAACAAACCTTCCCTGGACAGACGCCGCCGGATGAGCGGCATCCCTCCGGTGCTCGTCGATACTGCAGTAGCCGAACTGAAGGCCCCAGCGGAGCCGGCGGAGGCAAGTCTTGCGCCAGAGCGTGCGTCTGAGACGCCGTTTGATCAGCCGCTCCGTCAGGAAAATGTTCAGAACGTCAAGGAACCAAGCACCCAGGCACGGCCCGTGGACCAGGCGCGACCGGACCGCCGCCGAATGAGCGGACCCTCTGCTATTCCGCTGAAAGTAGAAAGGGCTCAAAGACTGGGGGAGTCGGGCGGGGCGGACATGCACGGCACCCAGACCCCGGCCGCGTCAACACCAGCTGTTGAGCCGGCATCGAGCCCTCGAGTCGCTCGGCGCCGCATGGGGACTCCGGTTGCTGGGACATCCGCCCCCACTGCTGAACCACGTCGAATGGGGACGGACGCGCCGGCATCAGGGCGGGAAACCCAGGTCGAGGCGCCGGTCCCACGTATTCCGGCCGCCCATAAGCATCCAACTTCAACGACCGGGCAGGGATCGCCCGCTCCTTCGGCAAAGAACCCGACCCCAAAAGGACGCGCTGCCTCCGTTGAGCGGTCCAAGGCGCTCCGGGGAGTCGTTACCGTTGCGGGGGTCGCCCTGATTTTCCTCGCGGTGGTGTTGCTCTCCCGATGGCTGCGGACCCTCTCGGGAGTGGAAACATTCATCGCCGACTACTCCGGCCACGCCTCCCAGCCGGCTTCCGCGCCGGCGGGCATCCCCGGCTGGCTCGGATGGCAACATTTCCTCAACATGTTCTTCATGGTCCTGATCGTGCGAACCGGTCTCCAAGTGAGGTGGGAGCGTCGGCCTCCCGGATACTGGACCGCCAAGAAGGGCTCTTTCTTCTCGCCGGGGCGCCAGACTCCCAAAAAAATCTCCCTCTCGCAGTGGGTCCACCAGTCTTTGGACGTCCTATGGGTAGTCAACGGGCTCGTCTTCATCATCCTGCTCTTTGCCTCAGGCCACTGGATGCGCATCGTGCCCACCAGCTGGGACATATTCCCACACATGCTCTCTGCCGGCCTGCAATACGCCTCGCTAAATTGGCCGACCGAGAACGGCTGGGTACACTACAACGCCCTTCAGGTCATGGCGTACTTCGTGACCGTGATGATCGCCGCACCCCTGGCGATTATCTCCGGCATCCGTCTATCGACCTGGTGGCCATCAGACAACGAGAAGCTCTCGCGGCTATATCCTGTCGAGATCGCCCGCGCCATCCATGTACCTGTGATGATCTACTTCGTCGTATTTACCATCGTCCACGTGTTCCTGGTGTTCTTCACCGGCGCTCTGCGCAACCTCAACCACATGTACACCGCCCGGGACGCCGTCGACATCTGGGGCCTCGTGGTGTTCCTCGTCTCGCTGGTCATAGTTGCCGTCGGCTGGCTTTTGACCGGACAAATGTTCGCCAGGCCCGTGGCCGGCAAGATGGGCAAAGTTACGAAGAACTAACTACGAGCCGCGATCAAGGGCGTCAAGGACTGATTCAAGAATGCAGCGAGAAGCGATAGCCCTGCCAACCGGGCGGCGGGTGGCAACGCGCCGAGGAGCGTTGTGGCGGACTCACCGGGCACCGAAGACAACGAGTAAAGGAATGATTGTGCGGCCCGTCCCCTCAGGCGCTGCAACATCTCCTCAAGAACCGGCGTCAGATGCCGTCTCGATCCACCTAAACGATCCATCGCACATTGCCCGAAAATACTACGCGGCAGTCTCTGGAAAGTCGTCGACGAGGGTGCTGGGGGCCGCTCTTAAGACCAAGGCAGAGGACGTTGCCATGCACGGTCAAGAATTCTCGTGGGCAGATGCCGAGCAGTTCCTGTGGGGAGGAACTGAAAGTCCACTAGCTGGTACCCTCTCCGGATTTCACCTGCTCCCCTCGGAAGAACGCGAGAAACAAATCTGTCTTTTGAAGGTCCGGGTCATCCATCACTTGGCCTCTCACGGTTGGACACCCTGGGGATTCGGCGGCCGCTATGACAAGTTGATCAACGTTTTGTCCGATCGCGGTGCTGCCCAACTTAAAAGCCTGTTTGAGCAGGGAAACTTCGAAGGATTTGGTAAACGCGTACAAGGTCTTATCGTCAGACATGAAGCGGAAACCTCTGGACAAGGGATTCTCTGGGCCTCGGTTATCGAGGAGGCACTCGGAGGAAAGTCTCTCGAGTCCCGTTTCGATGTCTGGGGCGATCACAAAAAAAAGCAAGGCCGGGAGCTAAGAATAGTGATCCGCGACCGCCTCTATCGGGGCGGCTGGGTGCAGAGAATCGAAACTGAAGGATACTGCACCGTAGGCAATTACAAGGAAGAGGCGGCTATGCTATGCCCCGGTGACAAAGGTCGATGACTACTGTTCAGCACATGGAAACCCTCGCGTGGACTAATTCGATGTGCTCAACCCAGCACCTAAGGGATTGAGCACCCGGAACCTTTCCCCGAGTCATGAAGGGGGGATTCGGGCGCAAACTCCCGGTCGCAACGAGCTAGGGACGCCAACGGGAACCACACCTATCGGTGCCAGCCCTCTGTGCTGGCGACGGCGGGGGATCATGACCGTCAAAGAATCCTGCAGATCCGTCGGAAGCCCCGCGCCGCCGGATTACCTGACCGACTCGGAGGTCGCTAATGCTGTTCGAACAAACTAATAAATTGGCACAGGATGCGCGGCTGGCGGTGAGCGTTATTCTGCTTCGCGAATCGGACATGGGGCCAGAGGTCTTTGTACAGCACAGGGTTTCCACCATGGATTTCGCGGCAGGGATGGTTGTTTTCCCGGGCGGACGGGTGGACGAGTCGGATTCGCACGAACAGAACCTGTCTGAAGGCATACTGAGAAGGAACGTGCAGGCCTGGAGCCGATGCAGCATTGCCGTTGACCCATTCTCCATCCGTCGCAATTCTGCTCGGCTTTTAGCGGCCGCCGTCCGAGAAATAGCCGAAGAAAGCGGAGTCATTCTAGACCCTTTTACTCTGAAACCTTGGGCAAATTGGGTCACTCCGAGCGGGCTTCCTAAACGCTTCGATACCTACTTTTTTCTCACTCACCCCCCTGCCGGAGCGGAACCGCGTAACCAGACAACTGAAGCTTGGAAATCCGGGTGGATGAGAGTCCGCGACATACTCTGCGCCGAGGCTTCAGGTGCACTGAAATTGATGTTGCCAACCCTAACCCTGTTGGAAGAGTTGCTCGATTTCCATTCGGTATTTGACGCATTGCACCAACATCGTCACGTCGAACCAGTTCTCCTGGCGCGGGAAGAGGCCAAAGAGTTACGGCTTCTTCGTAAACTGCGCCAGAACGCGATAGTGAAGAACTGCCCTCACAACGTCCAGGCGAGAACTTGAACAGGCCACTGACCCGGGTCAGCAACTTTGGCCCGGAACGATGCTTTGATTCTTGCGGCTGGACAGGCGCAAGCCGGGAACACCCGTGGCAGCCGCAAGCCGGGAACACCCGTGGCAGCCGCTGCGGTGGCCAGTGCGGCCTAAGCAGGTGGCCGTCCTGAGCGAGGAGGACAGGCGCATCCTGGGCCGTGCCGCCCACATCATGCAGGAGTTGAGCGCCAGATGAGCACCACATTCCGCGCCATGGGCAACCGGAACTACCGGTGGTGGATGGCCGGCGCTCTGGTCTCCAATGTCGGTACCTGGATGCAGAGGGTGGCACAGGACTGGCTGGTACTGACTGTACTCACCGACCATTCCGGAACGGCCGTTGGAATCACCACAGGTCTGCAGTTCCTGCCCATCGTGTTCCTCGGGCCCTACGCCGGAGTGCTGGCCGACCGGCGACCGAAACGAATAATCCTCCTGTGGACCCAGGCTGCCATGGGCTTGTGCGGCCTCGTGGTGGGGGTCCTCGTAATAACGGGCTCCGCGCAGCTGTGGCAGATTTATGCGGCAGCCATCGCCTTGGGTATGGCAAGCGCATTTGAAGGACCCGCAAAGCATGCATTCGTTTCCGAAGTGGTGGAGCCAGACGACGTGCCCAATGCGGTTGCCCTTAACTCGGCATCCTTTAACGTTGCGCGCCTCGTTGGACCCGGGCTCGCAGGCCTGCTCATTGCTTGGATCGGCACCGGCCACGTCTTCCTGCTGAACGCGGCCAGCTTCGCTGCGGTCATCTTTTCCTTGTGGCGGATGGACACTTCGGACCTGGTCCGGCCAGAAACGGCACCAACTGGCAAGCGCCAGATATCTCAAGGTTTCCGCTACGCGCGAGGACGCCCCGACCTCGTAATGACCTTCGTACTGGTGGGCATCGTGGGTGCTTTCGGCATGAATTTCACGGTTACCAATGCCCTGATGGCTACGGAAGTGTTCGGCAGGGGCCCAGAGGAATACGGGCTCCTGGGGACCATCATGGGAGTCGGAACTCTGGCCGCCACGCTGCTGGCTGCAAGCAGGCAAGGTCCGCGGCAAAGGTTCCTTCTCGGAGGAGCTATAGGCCTGGGATTTTTCAGCCTCGTGGGCAGCGTGATGCCCTCATTCTGGCTCTACGCAGTCTGCCTGGTTCTGGTCGGCTTAGCAGCACTGACATTCCTGAACAGCTGCCAGACAACCATTCAACTCACCGTTGAGCCACAATTCCGCGGACGGGTTCTCGCCCTCTACCTGGCTTTCCTGCAGGGCGGTATTGCTTTGGGGGCACCCTTGATGGGCTGGATCGGCACCGAATTCGGAGGCCGCTGGTCAGTTGCGTCCGGCGGGCTCATTGTGCTCACTGCGGGGGTGGCAGTATTAATCCTGGTCAGCCGACGCAGCGGGGTGAAAATGCGCCAACGAGTTCGGAGCATTTCAATCAGGAACCTGTTCCGCAAAAGGCGCGACCTTCCCGGCCAGGCCTGAGCATTGCGGCACCCAACGGCCCTCGTTGACAACGCGCCGGTCCCGCGGTGCGCAGCCTCAACTAAAGGCAAGGACAACGAACGTCAGATTGATGATCTCTTGGTCGCATTTCAACGTCCGCATGGACCCGCTAGCCACCTGTTCACTTCTTCACGCCGAAAATGAGCCACATGCCGCCCCTACTCGGACTCAGCCGGGAACATAAGGGACTCGATTCATCCCGAAAGATTACATGCTGACGTTCCTCGAGGCTCTCCAGCTAGACGGCCGGGTCGATGCGCACGGTCAACGACACGTCCGACCCGCCGGCCAGGGCGCCGGAAACCGCCGCGTGGCCGTAGAACGCCGAATCTACGAGATGTCCTCATCTGGTACGGAAATCTTGACTGTGTAAGCCATATTTTCCCCAGAAGGCGGGCATTCGTATTAGAACGCCGGGCCCAGTCCAAGGGTTATCGGTGGATCAAGGGTAAGGGAACCGGACGCTGAAGTCTGGTTGCCGGCCTTGAATGAGTGTCAGGAAGCGCCCAGGAAGTTGCTTCAGAGGCTGAGCGGAGACTTGCAGCATGTCCTACAAGATGCGATTCCTGAAACAAAATTGCGACGCTTGATAGCAGATGTGTGTGGTGCCTAGTGCATTAGATGCTGTAGCCGCGGTGAAACGTATTACGGTATCAAGGAGACCTCCAGCAAGGAATATCAGGAGTTGGCATGAAACACGACCGCTATGCAGCCGGTGGGGATTACGAGTCCGCCGGCTTTCCCGGGCACTTCTCGGTCACCGGTATCGACGGTATTGGTGAGATCACCCCCGATCACGATCTGGTGGAAGTGATCGCTGCCGCCGTCAAAGACGACATCGCCACTGGTGATATTTTGGTCGTGACGAGCAAAATCGTGTCCAAGGCTGAAGGGCGATCTGTGCAGGCGGAGGACCGCGAAGATGCCATCACAGCTGAGACGGTGCGGTTAGTAGCCAGCAAACACCATCCTGGCGGTGTGACTCGCATTGTTGAAAACCGGCTGGGACTCGTGCTCGCGGCCGCAGGCGTGGATGCGAGCAACACCCCGGAGGGGACCGTGCTTCTGCTGCCCGAAGACCCGGACGCCTCGGCACGGACCCTCTGCGTAGGCCTGCGGGAGCGTTTCGGTGTCCGGCTCGGAGTGGTCATCACTGACACCCTGGGCCGTCCGTGGCGCCAAGGACAGACCGATCTTGCCATCGGGGCAGCAGGCATTGCAGTAACTGACGACCGCCGCGGCTCCCGCGATGACTTCGGCAGAGCCTTGGACGTGACGGTCACCGCGGTGGCCGACGAAATAGCGGGTGCGGCGAACCTGGTGCTGGGCAAGACGTCGCGCCGACCGGTGGCAGTAGTCCACGGCCTGGGATACCTCGTCGGAGAGTTGTCCGAACAAGGTGCGTCGTCATTGATCCGTCCTGCAGAGGACGACTTGTTCCGGTTGGGATCCGCCGAGGCGCACGAGGAAGGATTCAAGGAGGGTTTCGCCGCAGGGCGGACGGCGGCAGCAGGAAACCCCGGATGAAAATCACTGTACTCGCGGGAGGCGTAGGCGGTGCGAGATTTCTCCGGGGACTTCGCGGGCACCTGCGCCAGATTATGCCGGACGGTGCCGGCGGAACGGCTGCGAAGATCACCGCCGTTGTGAATACCGGGGACGATTTGTGGTTGACAGGCCTGCGGGTCTGCCCTGACTTGGATTCGGTTATGTATGCCTTAGCCGGGATCAATGACGAGTCACGGGGCTGGGGCCGCGCCGGTGAATCCGAGCGGGTCAGCGCTGAACTCATTGCATACGGAGTGGGCTGGCCGTGGTTCACTCTCGGAGACCTTGATCTGGGCACCCACATCGCCCGTTCCCATCTGCTGCGCGAGGGCGAGCCCCTGAGCGAGGTCACGCGGCGTCTGGCAGCGCGCTGGGACTTAGGGGTGGAGTTGCTGCCTATGAGCGATCAGGAAGTCGAAACCCATGTGCTGTTGGACGGCCCCACAGCCGATTCACCGCAGGAGACCGTGCACTTCGAGGAGTGGTGGGTCCGGCTCCGGGCTGGGCGTCCGGCCCGGGCCTTCATTCAAGCCGGGGTCGAGAGGGCCGCCCCGGCGCCCGGCGTGCTGGCAGCTATCGCGGGCGCTGACGCCGTCGTGATTGCCCCGTCCAACCCAGTGGTCTCCATAGGCACAATCCTCCATGTCCCTGGCATCCGTGATGCAGTCCGGGTTACACCGGCAAAGGTCGTGGGTGTCTCTCCCATCATATCCGGAGCCGCAGTCCGAGGCATGGCTGACGCTTGCTTGAGCGCAATCGGTGTCGCAACGAGCGCCGATGCGGTCGCGTTGCACTATGGTGCGCGATCCGCAGATGGAGTTCTGGATGCCTGGCTGCTCGACAGTTCGGATGAAGGACTGTCTGAGGTGGTTACTGGTTCGGGGATCCGCACTACCGCTGTGCCGCTGTGGATGAACGATGAGAAAACAAGCGCCGCCCTCGCCGCGGCGGTCCTTTCGGCAGCGGAACTGCCCGTCTAGGAGCGCGTTCAGCTGGCTATCTGCAGCATCCTCAGAGCACCCAGAGCGGCGAGGGTGTGCGGACCTACGCCCATGGCGATGGCTGCGGCCAAGTCGGCGGCGGTGTCCACATCACGGCGGAGCGTCACAGCGGGGTCCATGATGAGGGATTGCATGCCCGCTGACCGGTGGCGGGCATGGGAGCCGGGGCCAAAGTGCGGGTCCGAGATCGCGCCCGGAGCGGCAGTGAGCATGACCGTTCCGGTGCCGGCAGCGTCAGGGACCACCGCCGTGTGGTGACGACTGGCCAGGTCAAGTGCGGTGTCGAGATCCGCGGCGGTCAGGGCTGGCACGTCAGACATGAGCACCGCTCGGTGCCGGAGGGGATGTGCATCGCCGACGTAGCGCAATCCGCGGTGGATCGCGACATTCAACCCCTCTGTGCCTGCCTCGGGAATCAACGTCGCGCCCAGGCCCGCGAACAGGACCCCTGCATCCCGATCTCCGGTGATCACACTGACTTCGACCACGAGGTTGCTTGCCATTGCGGCAGTGATGGCATCACTTGCGAATGCCAGCGCCAGCTCACGCCGCCGGAAGCCATCGCCGGCCTCAGGCAGGAGCCTGGTCTTGGAGCGGGTAGTTCCGCGCACAGGAATCAGGACGTGCCAGCGGGATTCTGCGGCTACGGTTTCGGCACGAAAATGCATAACTTACGTAGCCATGGGCAGCAGTCGCAGAGTTTTCCCTGTCGCTCTAAAGCCGGCCTCCGCATGCTGGCGTGCCACAGCGGCGCGCTCCGGTGACGGGATCCCGTAGGTGGTGGTGCGCTGGACAGGTGTCCGGCCTATCGCCCGGGTCATGGTCTCCAGTTCCGCAACGGTCTTTTCCGAGCCGTTGTCAGCTCCGGCCATCCGACTTATGGTCTCCTCCATCAAAGTGCCGCCCACATCATCGGCCCCGCCGCGGAGCATCAGCTGGGTGCCGGTCACACCCAGCTTGACCCAGGAGGTCTGGACGTGGTCGATCCGCCCGTGGAGCATGAGCCGGGCCACGGCATGGACTGCCCGGTTTTCCTGCATCGTCGGGCCCGGCCGGGCGACCCCTGCCAGGTAAACCGGGGAATTGGCGTGGACGAAGGGCAGCAGCACGAACTCCGTGAACCCGCCGGTGCTGTCCTGGATCCGGGAGAGCGTGCGCAAGTGCCCGACCCAGTGGGCAGGATTGTCCACGTGCCCGTACATCATGGTGGAGCTGGAGCGGATGCCGAGGCGGTGAGCGGTGCTGACAATGTCTATCCAGGTAGCTGCAGGTAGTTTGCCCTTCGTCAACACCCAGCGGATCTCGTCATCGAGGATTTCGGCGGCAGTGCCCGGAATCGTGTCCAGCCCGGCGTTTTTTGCTTCCGTCAGGAAGTCCTCGAAGGACAAGCCGGTTCGAGTGGCGCCGTTGACGATTTCCATCGGAGAAAAGGCATGCAGATGGATGTCCGGCTGCCGCTTTTTGACTTCCCTCGCGAGGTCGAAGTAAGCGGTGCCGGGAAGATCCGGATGGATGCCGCCCTGCATGCAGATTTCGGTGGCCCCGATGGACCAGGCCTCATCCACTCTGTCTCCTACCTGGGACAGGGAGAGGGTGTAGGCATCCGCATCTGTTTTGCGCTGCGCGAAGGCGCAGAACCGGCACCCGGTGTAGCAGACGTTGGTGAAGTTGATGTTGCGGTTGACGACGTATCCCACATCGTCTCCGACGGTGTCCTTCCGGACCCGGTCGGCCAACTCCGCCAACGCGTCCAAATCATTGCCGTCGGCGCTTAGCAGGGTCAGATAGTCCGTGTCCGTCAGGCCTGCCGGATTCTCTTCGGCCCGGGACAGGGCGGCCCGGACTTCCCGGCTCCCCCCTGCGTTGCCGCTGGGGCTGGTAGTCCGGAGGTTTTCGGTGAGGACCTCTTCACGCAAGACCTCCCAGTCCCCATAGACCGCGTCGAAGTCGCCGCGCCTGTCCTGTGTGCGCCCGGCCGTGTCGATCTCGGTATGCAGATTTACTCTGCCCGCTGATGACCAGTCAGGGTCCGGTTCCTGCCAGGGCTGTCCGTCGGGAATCCGGCCCTCGACGGCAAGCCCGTCCGCCCCGGCTAGGGCCCGCACATGCGGGAGCACCCTCGGATCGATCCAGGGCTCGGCGGCACGGACATAATGCGGGTGCGCCGTGAGCCTCTCCCGCAGTCTGAACCCGGCCTCCTCGCTAAGCCGGGCAAGGTCCTCGATTTGCGGCCAGGGCCGCTCGGGGTTTACGTGATCAGGTGTGAGCGGGCTGACCCCGCCCCAGTCATCGATTCCAGCGCGCACCAGCAGGGACAGCTCGGCGGCATCGGTGAGGTTTGGGGGCGCTTGGATCCGCGCTCCGGGGCCAAGCACGAGACGTGAAACGGCGACGGCCGCGGCGTACTCTTCACTGCCCAGGTCGGCCGTACCCATCATGGCCGTGGCCTCTTTGGCCCGGAAATTCTGCACGATTACTTCCTGAACGTGTCCATGGCGGCGGTGGCTGGCCCGGATCTCAAACAGGGCATCGACCCGCTCGGCATAGTTTTCCCCGATGCCCAGCAAAACCCCGGTGGTGAAGGGCACATTGGACCGGCCGGCATCCTCGAGCACGCGCAGCCGCACCGCGGGATCCTTATCCGGGGAACCGTAGTGGGGTCCGCCCTTCTCCGTAAAGAGCCGAGCGGCAGTGGTTTCGAGCATCATGCCCATCGACGGCGCGACAGGCTTAAGCCGCTGGATCTCTTCCCAGCTCATAACCCCTGGGTTCAGGTGGGGCAGCAGGCCAGTTTCCTCAAGCACGCGTATTGCCATCGCCCGCAGGTAGTCAATGGTGGAGTCGTAACCGTGCGCATCCAGCCAGGCCCGGGCCACCGGCCAGCGGTCCTCGGGTCGGTCCCCAAGGGTGAACAACGCCTCCTTGCAGCCCATCGCAGCACCTGCCCGGGCGATCTCCAGGACTTCGTCGGGGGACAGAAAGGGCGCCTTGCCGGCCTTGGCCAGCTGGCCTGGCGTCGTGACGAAGGTGCAGTAGTGGCAGCGGTCCCGGCACAAGTGCGTGAGCGGAATGAAGACCTTTCGTGAATACGTTATGACACCTGGCCTTCCTGCCTTTTCTAGGCCAGCGTCCCGGACCCGGGAGGCCGCGCCCAGCAGCGCCTCCAGGTTCTTCCCACGCGCGTGCAACAGGGTTTCGGCCTCGACGGCGTTCAGCGTGACCCCGTCCCCGGCACGCCGCAGCGCACGGCGCAGCGCACTCTCGGACGGTGTGAAGGATTCGAAGTCAGGCATTGGCTTTCTCCTTCGGGGAAGGGTTCATTGACCCGGTGGAAGGCCAGCCTTGGACGTGTTCGCTCAAGCCCCGGAGCCGCGGCATGAGGTGCTCGGCGAACTGCGAAAGGAATCGCTGCTGGTCATGGCCCGGTGCGTGAAAAACTAGGTGGTTGAATCCCGCATCAATGTAGGGCTGGATCTGACTCATCGCCTGCTCCGCATCAGCGGCGATGATCCACCGTTTGGCTACCTGCTCAATGGGAAGCGCGTCGGCGGCAGCAGCCATGGCCGCCGGGTCTCCAAGGCCTGCCTTTTGTTCCGCGCTGAGGGACAGCGGCGCCCAGAACCGGGTGTTCTCCAGCGCCAGTGAGTAGTCGGTGTCGAACGACAGTTTGATCTCAATGGTTTTTTCGATGCCCGCCAGTTCACGTCCGGCGGCTGCCGCTCCCTCGGCCAAGGCGGGCAGCAGCTTCTCCGTGTACAGCTCCATCCCCTTGCCGCTCGTGCAGATGAAACCGTCCCCGGCCCGTCCGGCGTAGCGGGCCACCACGGGACCACCGGCGGCAATGTAGATCGGAACCGGCGTCGCGGGGCGGTCGTAGACGGTCGCGTTGACCGTCCGGTAATACTCACCCTCGAAACTGACCCGCTCATCTGTCCACAGCTCGCGGATGAGCTCTACGGCCTCCCGGGTCCGCGCGAAGCGTTCCTTGAAGGGCGGCCAGTCAGCCCCGGTGACTGCAACCTCATTGAGCGCTTCACCGGTACCCAGCCCAAGGATGACCCGGCCCGGATACAAACATCCCAGCGTGGCGAAAGTCTGGGCAACGACAGCCGGGTTGTAGCGGAAGGTCGCCGTGAGAACGGAGGTTCCCATCACGATCCGGGACGTCCGTTCGCCCACGGCGGCCATCCAAGCGGGAGCAAAGGGTGCGTGCCCGCCTTCGTGACGCCAAGGTTGGTAATGGTCCGAAACCATCACCGAATCCATGCCGATTTCTTCGGCAAGTACCCCGTATTCCACCAGGGTCCTGGGGTCGAACTGTTCCGCGGAGGCCTTGTAGCCGATCCTGATGCTCATTGCGTCTCCTCATGTAATGCTTCAAATGGGAACAGGGCCACCTGTGCGGGCGCCTTGCCTCCGTTGTCGTTGCCACGGGTTTTCAGTGCGACTATCTGGCTCATGCCTATCTGCCGGTCCTTGGGGGACTGCGGTTCAATCTTGGAGGCATCTTGGGTCGAGGATCTGCTCAAGCGCGTAGTTGAGCAGATCCTCGGTTCGTGCGGCATGGTTTTTCGACCCCCGGATGACGCCAGTCGACATACCCGTCCGGGCGAACCAAACTCGCGCCGCCCTCCTCAATTCTGAACAACTGTGTATAGGTTGCTGTAGAAACAGACGGCTGTCAAGCGCCCGCGACGACTCGTCAAAGATGCCCGCGTGGCTGCTATTGAAAAATCACCGGTCCTCAAGCCGGTCAAGGTCAAGGCCGCCGCGGCCGCCCCTGTACCAGGAACCCGGTGATTGAAGCACTGCGGCTCTGCCGGGCAGTTTAGGGGTACGCCGTGCGGGAAAATAAGGCCGAAAATGGGTGTTCGCCGATCAAGGAGGCCACGGCGAAGTTCCGACTTCCGATCCTGGAATCGACTCGGATTTTGCCGAGAAAGGCTAAGCCGAGGACCCGTTCCGAGGGTCAGGGTAAGCGAGGGCTATCAGCGCACAACCAAGAATTGAGCTCTTTCGGCATGGTGAAATTCGATTGAATACACATGGAATCGGCGCCAAGCTTCATGCCCCTGAACGCGTCTAGAAGATGACGAGCTTATATCTCAGAGAGCAGAGAGAAAACAAGACTAGAGGCGAGGGCGAGGAAAATGTACAGTCTTGTCTGGTTTTGAAACATGTACAGAGATGTCTACAATCTGTGGACGCCTATAATGGAGGTTCGAATGAAGTTTGGTATTCGCTATTCCAACACCGGTCCGTACACCAGTGCGCAGAAGGGCCTTGAGCTAGTACGGGCGGCTGAGGACGCCGGGTTCGAATCAGTGTGGACGGTCGAGCACGTACTAATTCCACCCAAGTACGATTCCAAGTACCCTTACACCACCGATGGTCGAATTCCCACCTCAAACGAGACGACATATATGCCAGACCCGATGATGTGGATGATGTACTGCGCAGCCCACACCACTAAGATCAAATTCGGCACGGCGGTAATGATCCTGCCGGTTCGCAATCCGGTCTTGCTGGCCAAAGAGGCGGCCACTTTCGACAACCTGACGGACGGACGACTCCTTCTGGGCATAGGTGTTGGGTGGCTCAAGGAGGAATTTGAGGCAATTCGCAGCAACTTTGAGGACCGCGGCAAACGTGCTGACGACTACATAGACTTGATGCGCTATCTGTGGGGCACCAGCGATAGCGCGGTGCGGGGGGATTTTGATCTCACTGGCTTGAACATGCAGCCCAAACCGGTCAACGGGACCATCCCGATTCATATCGGCGGCGACTCACTAATAGCGGCTCGCCGGGCCGGGACCCGAGGAGACGGCTTTTTCCCCGCGCGTGGTCTGACCCATGAGTTGTTGGATGCGATGAAGCGAGCTGCCGATAAGGCCGGCCGTGATCCAGAATCTATCGAGATCACGGTGAGCATGCCTGACGATGAAAAGCAGTTGGAGGCCCTGGCCTCGATGGGGGTCGATCGAGTCGCCGTCCCAGTGACGGGTAGGGAGGGCATGCCGCGCCTTATCGATTCCCCTGACGAGCTCGAGTACCGCTGGGCGCCCATCATCCAGAAGTACGCCGACCTGTAGCGCTGTCGGATAAACACTTCAGCCAGTGCAAGCCCGATCACCCGGTCGAAGAAATTACGCGCGCTCTGCTCGGTGATCGTGCTGTTCGTTGAGTCAGGATGAGTCCTGCGCTCAGCCGGTCGAAGGGACGGGGCCTTTGGTGAGGCGGGCGGTTTTCTGTAAGGAGGAGTTTCAGCAGCTCTTTTTCCGGTACCTTCTCCGGGACCGGGACCGGGACCGGGACCAGGAGCAGGAGCAGGAGCAGGAGTTGGTTGCGGCGGGCGCGGGTGGTGATTTTCCCGGCGGTGGCGAAGAGCTGGTAGCGCCAGCGTTTGCCGTCCCAGGCTTTGGCGTAGTGGCTGTCCGGGAGGGCGGCGAGCTGGATCCAGGAGACGAGGTTGAAGGCCAGGGCAGCGTTTGAGCGCTTCGTCCTGTTCGGGCTTGGCGAGTCTTGGGCTGGTGCCGCGACGGTGCGGAACGATGGTGAGCCCGCCTGGGGCGGCTTTGGTTTTGATGGCCTATTTGAGGACGCGCTCGGCGATGCGCCGGGTTGTGAAACCTTCTGACTCTAACGAGGTATTCGTCCCGGAAGAGTAGCCTGCCATGCGTCGAGGTGGGATTGCTGCAGCTCGGGCAGTTTGATGTCGTGGCCGGGTGAGCCAGTTCAGCAGGTCGATGGCGAAGGCACCTTCCTGTTTGGCACGCAGGAAGGTGCCGCGAGTGACTTCGTCCAGGTGGTTCATTCGTCGTTGGTGGTGCCAGCGGATGTAGCGGCGGATCACCTCGAGTTTCTGCGCGGAGGCGCGTTCGAGGGCTTGCGCGGCCGAGCTGTCGTAGCGGATCCGGAGTTCGTCGCGTTGGGGAGGACTCCGTGTTCTGTGAGGAGTCCGCGGACGTATTCGCGGGTGCGTGAGTCGGGCAGCCTGTCGAAGGTTTCGTGGGTGATCTTCGGTGCGGCCGGGAGTTCGCGGAGGAACGCGGTGACGTGCTTCTGGCGGATCCAGGTCATGCCGCTGTTGGCCCGTTTCATGGACTTCAGCGCTGCCGCCAGCCCGTGGACCAGGCGCGACCGGACCGCCGCCGAATGAGCGGACCCTCTGCTATTCCGCTGAAAGTAGAAAGGGCTCAAAGACTGGGGGAGTCGGGCGGGGCGGACATGCACGGCACCCAGACCCCGGCCGCGTCAACACCAGCTGTTGAGCCGGCATCGAGCCCTCGAGTCGCTCGGCGCCGCATGGGGACTCCGGTTGCTGGGACATCCGCCCCCACTGCTGAACCACGTCGAATGGGGACGGCCGAGCCTGCGGACGCGCCCGCATCAGGAGTCCCGCGAGGCGGATGGCGACGCGCTGACGATCCTGGCAGCCTGGCAGGATCGTCCGGAAGGGCGTCGTGGTGTCGGCCTCCGGCGCCGAGGTCGCGCCGGAGGCCGACGTACCGTGCCGTTGTCCCGCCGCACGTACGATGGAGCGCCACCGTAAATGTGGCCTCTAGCATCGGCGGCAGAACGGGCGCGGTGGCGCCGTTTGTTCGTCCCAGCGAGGGGGAATTGTGTCCACGGGACCGGCGCCGGCAGGAGTGGGTGTTCAGGATCCCGGTCCTGCATATGAGTAACCGCTCCATCGAGCGGACCCTGCGGCGCAGCTACGACGACCTGGGAGCTCTTCGCATCGAAGATCCCGGCCACCCGGAGCGGATCGTGGTGCTGCGGCGCGCCGTGGTTCATGGCGCTGTTTGGCCGGGACTCGCTGTGGGCATCCCTTACCGCGCTGCCGGTAGATCCGTCACTGGCCTTCGGCACCATCCAGACGCTCGCCGATCGCCAAGCCCAGCCCAGCCCAGCCCAGATGAGCTAACAGCATTTCGCCGCCGGCTTCGGAACGTCATTTCGATGCGACGCTTACGTTGCTGACGCGCAGGCGTCGATTTGTGCCTGAACGATGGCGCCGTAGTGTGCCACTAGTTCGTCAAAAGTCCAGGTACCAAACAGTCCCAAGGTTCGGACGCTCTCACCGAAGCCGATCATCAAGGCAGTCACGGTGGTGGCGAAGCGGCGATCGGCGGAGCCGTCGCCGATGAGATGTGCAATGGCGGCAAGGAACCGTTCACGAGTGTCTGCGCGGGCAGCCTCAGGGTCCGGGGAGTTGAGCACCGCTAACGGAATGGTGGCCCAGGGCTCCTGCATGCCGCGTTCCCGGCGGATGAGTACCCGGAACACCAGGGCCCTGCCGAGCTCGGACGTCGGGACGTCCAGTTCGGCGAGCAGCGACTCGTCCGGTTGCACGGCGGCAAAAAGTTTCTCCTTTGAAAAAAACAGTTTCATGACCAAGGCTGCCGAAACGCCCGCCTCTGCGGCGATATCACGGACTGTGACGGCACGATATCCGCGTTCCCCAAAAAGGTGTGATGCCGAGCGGAGGATCGCGTCGTGGCTCGGGCCGCTCACGCTCCCACCGGCTCTTCAGAGCTTTGCTCCACGGCCGGCGCGGCGAAGTCCAGGGTGACGGAACGGTTGTCCACCGCTAGCTTCTGCGCCATCGCCTGCTCCGTCAGCGGATGGAGCATGGTCACGACGTAGCGGCCCGCAGGGGGCAGCGGAAAGGCATACGCGCCGTCTTCGTCCGACCGGGTGGTGGCAATATAGCAGCCGCCGGCCTCGAGCAGGGACACCACCGCTCCGGTGATCGCGTGACCTCCCGCGCTGGCTGTGCCGCTGATCATCAGCCGGTTCCGAAGCTGGAAGTTATGCTCCAGGGTGCGGCCGTCGAGTTCGAAGACCTCGGCCATCGGCGTCCAACCGGCCGTATTGGCCACCATGAGGTACTTCCCAGCGCCAGGCAGGACCACGGAATAGTTTCCCTCTGCATCCACGCGGCTCCAGTCCACCGGCTCCCCGCCTATGTGAAGGACCGTAACTACGGCGGGGGTGAGGGGCCTCCTGTCGGGGGCCAGGACACGTCCTCTTACAACGAGCTCGCCAGCAGCGACGACGGGGGCGGGCGGCCGCTGGACCGCAGCAGCGTGCGGGATAAAGACCGCCGCCAGCATGGACGCGGCCGAGGCAAGAGCGGCCATCCAGAACACGTCTTTGAACGCATCGAGGCTAGGGAAGCGCTCAGCCTCGACCGCCATGGTGACAGAGGTGAGCACGGCGGCAACCGCAGCGCTCGACGTCGAGGTACCGATGGACCGGACCAAACTGTTCAACCCGTTCGCGGAGGCAGTTTCGGTGATGGGCACCGCACCCATGATCAGGGTCGGCATGGAGGCGTAGGCGATAGCCGTTCCCACACTCACCACCGTTGAACCGATGATCACCCAGGCTATGGAATCGTAGAAAAAGACGCGGCCCACATAGCCCACAATCATGACAACTGCCCCGGCCATCAGCGCAGTCTTCCCGCCGAAGACCCGGATAATCCGCCCCGAAATGGGTGCAAACAATACCATAGCGAGCCCGGACGGGACCATGCACAAGCCCGCGCTGATCACGCTCAACTCGAAACCGTACCCGGTGGAAGCTGGCAGCTGCAGCTGCTGTGTGGTCAGGAGCATATTGGCGAACATGGCGAAGCCGATGAGCAATGACGCAACGTTGGTCATCAGCACCGGGCGGCGCACTGAGGTCCGCAGGTCAACCATCGGCTGGCTGACCCTGAGTTCATAAGGCACCCAGACGGAAAGAAGTATCACGGCAGTGAGGAACAGCAGGAGAACCGGCTCCGAGCCCCAGCCCCAAGAACCTCCCTTCGATATTGCCAACAGCAAGGCGGCCAAAGCCGCGGATAACACCAACGCGCCCGCAAAGTCGAAACGGCCAGGCGTGCGGACCCGGGACTCAGGGACCACCAGCACCACGGCAAAGAGCAGCAATGTCCCGGCGGCAGCCGCCACCCAGAAGATCGACGCCCACCCCAGACTCTCATACAGGACTCCAGCAAGGGGCAGGCCCATAGCACCGCCGATTCCCAGGGTCGCACTCATCAAAGCGACCGCCGAACCCATCTTCTCCTTAGGCAGCTCATCGCGCATGACGCTGATACCCACCGGAATTAGGGCCGTGGCGAAGCCCTGAAGGGTCCGCCCGACGATCAGCCACACAAACGAACCGCCAACGGCCGCCAACACCGAACCTGCCACCATGACGGCCAGACACACCACCATCATCTTGCGTTTGCCGTACATGTCCGCGCTGCGCGAGACAATCGGAGTTGCGACGGCGCTGGCGAGCAGGGTGGATGTCACCAACCAGGAAGCGTCGTCGGCACTTACGCCCAAGATTCCGGGGAAATCCGGTAGGAGCGGAATCACTAATGTTTGCATCAGCGCAACAACGGTGCCACTGAGGGCCAGGACTACTGTGATGGCGGAGGCGGATGGGTGTCCCGGTGTCAAAGTGCTGGAGCGCGGCATCTGTCGCTTTCGGCTGTGGCAATTTCTACGTCAGCGGTGAACGCTCGTTCACCCTCCACCAGAGAATCATGGTTCACCCGCACGAACAAGGCGTTTCGGCTGTTCGTTACGTCACGGCTTCAGCGCTGCATGCTCATATCGCTAATGAACTCCGAGACACAAACTCCGAAGTGATAGATGGTCGTGCGGGTCGCTAAGTACGGGACTGCTCAGCCGGCGATGGGCGGGGCTCTCCCACGAATAGCCGCGCGGATTCCCCTAGCCTTTACGGATGGGTCGTCAAGCTCTCGTCCACGGCGGGGGAGGGGTCATCGAACAGGTGGCTGCCGAGCAGGTGAGCCGATTCGCCAATCTTGTGGCACAACGGGGCGTATCCCGCGCCGTTCCGGTCTCAACGCGAGGAAACTTCCCTGCCGCACAGCAGGCCGAAGAAGCCTCTGTGAAGAGATTCCCTAACGCTTGTCAACGCCTTTTCGCTCTGGACGGCAGGCAGGGTGAGTGCACCATCACCAGGGTTTGCCATGACGGGAAGTGCCGTCCTCGGGGACGGGACCGGTCGTTGCGCCGTTGGCTGGGCACCCTCCGGACTGGTAGGGCGGGGAGATAGCCGTGACTTCTGGGGTCGGCCGACGGACCGACAGCGCCCATCGGCAGGCCGCGCACGCTGTTCGACCATCAAGTGGTTGCAGTCCGCTTCCGTTAAACTAAACTGGGCTCGCAGTAAAGTTAAGTACGACTTTACTGCGAGCCCAGTTTGGGCGGAAATCAGTGTTCTTCGAGGCGGAAACCGAGCTTGATGGTGACCTGCCAGTCAACAATTTTGCCCTCTTCCAGGTGGCCCCGGATTTCTTTGACCTCAAACCAGTCAAGGTTGCGGAGGGTCTGGGATGCCTTGGCGATTCCGGTTCGGACGGCGTCGTCCACTCCCTGATCCGACGTGCCGACAATTTCCGAAATGCTGTACGTGCGGTTGGACAACTTCGCTCCTCGTGATTGCCTTGCGACTCCCGGTTGCGGGTTCATCTTGAAGACTAGTAGCACATTAAGAAGGTTGGCCAGCGTCGAGGCCTGCGCGTCCAAATATTGGGCAGTGCCTCTGGTCTGGTTTAAAGGACGACGACAAGGCTCCGCGGGTGCAACAATTGATGTCCCCTGAGATGTTCAATGGGTGGGGCGTGAGAACCCTGGTAAGCGACATGCGCGCGTACAAACCATCTACCATATCGGCCCTGTCTGGCCGTATGACAGGTCTAGCTTCAGCACAACCTTCATCACATCCGTCCCCTCTGACGGCTTATGGTCAGAGGTTATAGGTGAGTTCTGCGACCACTTGGTGTGCTGAACTCTCAGTTCGTCTTTCCCTAGGACTTGTCCGTTCTCAATGTAGTTGTCAGTAGCGACGTGGAAACTGACAGATTGGATGATACAAATCTGGGGATTCTTTCTCATTGAAGTTGTCAGTTCCGGTGAGCGTTGACGGGTCCCAGCGAATGTCCAACCGGCTACACCGGCTCAGGATGCGGCCATCCCATAGCGCGAGAATCCGCGCGGCGTGAGTCATTTCATCGGCAGGAACCTCAAAACCTCGCGCGTACCCGCGCTGACAACATAAGTGAGAAGCGGTCCAGAATCCGTAAACTGACATGTTGAATGCGAAAACTGACATCTGGAATGAGAACGGACAAAAGTTCTCGCAGCCACTTTGTACTCCCGTGCTTTAGACGCCGATAATTGACCTTCCGTCAACCTGCCCAGACCCGGACATACCCTTGCTTTCCAAGCATGCTGCCGAAACTAGGGTGTACCAAATATCAGCGTCAAGACTCAAGGGCTTGCAGGCCCACCCCTGTGTTGATCCGGGAAGACCTCCCGTTGAGGCCCACCGGTTCTCTCACTAGCGGCACGAGTCCGGCCTTAGCGGCGTCACCGGCCTGCGTGAACTCCCGTGGCCCGGCGGTTCTCACAACAGCCTGGCCAGCGTGGAGCAATAGCCAGCCAGTGGGCCTAGTCACTGCTACGCAATGCAGGTTCCCCTCAGAAGACATAAACACCAAGTCAGCTCCGCTGCAGAAGTATGGTCTCACCATGGAATCCTCAGATATAACCTTCCGTACTCGAAAGTGGGTGCGGCCAGAAGACCTAAACGCCAACGGAACCTTGTTCGGTGGGAGCCTGCTTAAATGGATTGATGAGGAAGCAGCAATCTATGCGATCCTCCAGCTCGGCAATGGCAGGGCGGTGACTAAGTACATTTCGGAAATCAACTTTGTCAGCTCCGCCGTGCAGGGGGACCTCATCGAGATGGGTCTGACGGCAATCAAATTCGGCCGAACCTCACTGACCATGCGAGCGGAAGTCCGAAACATGATCACTCGACGAAGCATCCTCACCATCGAGGAGATCGTATTCGTGAACCTGAACACCGAGGGCAAGCCCGAGCCGCACGGTTACAAAGAAATCACCTACGACAGAGACAGGATTCCCACCCACCACCTCACGGAAACGCCATCAGGAAAGGCCACCGAGCAGAGTTCATAGTCAACAGTTCCGAGGGCCGTTCAGAGAACATGTCTGGGCGCCAAACCTCATGACCCTCCCCTAGGCATTTTGATTCGCCGATAATGGTGATTCTGTAAAGCTGCCTGGGAGAGTCGGGGAGGGGGCTACTCGCTCTTCCAAGTCAGGTCGAGCATCCGAAAGGCGTGCTTGACGGCGTCGCTTTCGTGGTGGAGTTCTTCTAACTCGACGTCCCGTAGTTGTGGGCCGAGGAATCCGTCGCCTGGTCTTTCGAAAACCGCCCATAGCTTCAGGTCGTCGCCGTGGCGGGAGGCAAATGTGACGCCATGCAGATCGGTGGTTTCGTATATCCAGGTAGCGACTGCCTGGGTGAGTTCGCGGGGTCGGGCAGCCTTCAGTGCTGCGACATCCAGGTCCGCCAATCCCAACCGGAGGGCAGTTCCGATGAAGTACGGATACAGGACTGCAACGGATTTCGATTCCGTCACGGCACAGTAATCGCCTGCCAGTTCGGCTGAGGTTGCGGTGCGGGCGTCAAGCCATTCCCGCGGAACCTGCCCTGGTGCTGCGGTGGGGTGGAGCACTGAGTCCTCAGCGTCTTCGACGATCTCGTCCAATTCCATCGCAAGCTTAGCGTCGTGGCGGAACCCGGCCAGCACCTCGAGTAGGCAGGCCTGCAAACTGGAGCCGGCGTACACCGTGCGGAAGTTCCCTTGAAGGTCGTCCCATCGGCCCGGGAATCTACCGTTTGTTGCCCATTCCCAGCCGCTCCAGGCCCACGGGTCTGGGCGGAGTCCGATCCGCCAGACCCTTCCTTGTGCTGTTACTACGGCCAGTTCTTCAGAACCCAACCGTCAGCCTGCTGCCGCGAACGCCCGGGCTGCTGCCAGGACCGACTGTGCCGCATCCTCGATCTGGCCTTCGCGCAGCATCCGTGCCGGCGGAACATCGTCCAGTTGCGGATTCATGCCCTGGAACCATGCCTGGACGACCGAACGGGAGTCCCGCTCAGCCAGCAAGGCGGCCACATGATAGGAATGCCGCAACCGGGTCATCACCTCGCCCGACGGCTTCCGCTCACCGTCAGCCCACTGACGGACTGCCCGGGTTTCCTTCACCGAGCCGATGTAGGCCACCAGCTTCGCACCCAGGATGTCGCGCAGGTCGCGCACCAGTTCGGCATCCGGAAGCCGAATGGAATCCTGGTGTGCCTTTAGCCCTCCACGTGCTCCTGCAACTGCCGTCATGACTCCATGCTCCCATGTAACACCCCCTGTATCAAGGGTCCAATCACAGGCCAATCACAGGCGACATAACGCCGATAATCTGCGTTATGTCAACTAGCGATTCGAGGTGCTGTCAACAGCTCCCCACTTTGTGCGCCGCTTCGCTTGCTAGCCTTCGCACTCGACGCAATATGTATGCCCGTTGCTTTCTCGCGCTTTCTGAGACCGATGCCGAACCAAGAAACAGGAATAGCAGGTGAACTCGTCCTCGCCCTGAGGGATCACCTGAACGATTAGCTCTTCGGAGACAATTTCTCCTCCGGGCGTAAGTCCCTCATCAAAAACATCAGCTTCGTCCAACTCAGTGACGACGCTCCGCGCATCCGGGGCGTTGGCGGCTTGCAATGCCTCCAGGGAGCGGTCCTGAGATTCCTTGACGTCGGAACGGACTTCGTCGTAATCGGTTGCCACTTTAGATGTTCTTCTTTCTGGGGCGATGAGCGGTTATCACCACAACAAATGTGCAACACGCATCGATGTGCCCTTGTTCCCACGTGTTGATTCGCTCTGAGATTCCGGCAACCTCTGAGCGATAACCTCGGAGACTCTGTTACTTCCAGACTCTGTGATTGCGACTCATCGCCCACCGATAGTTGAGATTATGTCAACCATCGGAGTGGTTCGCCTTACAAAGATGGCTGTTCGACTCTTTTTGTTCGGCTCAAGTCGGTATATCCAGTGTACTTTCGGACTCGACGATCCCGACGTGGTCCCGAGCGTCGTCCCCTTTAAATGACACGACATCGCCCGGTGCCAAGCTTGTCCAGATCGACAACGGGTGTCGCTCCATCTTTCGGATCTTCCTTTCTGTTGGATCGAGGTGTTTAGGCTCAAAAGCTGTCTGATGACGCACACGAGATCCACCTGCGCCTGGAGCCGCGCGTGGTCACTTTGGAACCCAAGCATCGCAGTTGCGACGATGGGGCTCCCGGATAACCCGTGCTTCTTGTCCTCCGCAGGAAGCGGCCCGTTAGCCCGCGTGGGGGTCGGTGATGCCGATGTATTGGGTGGTGGTGTATTCGGTGATGCCTTCGGAGCCGCCTTCACGGCCGAGTCCGGAGTGTTTGACGCCGCCGAAGGGTGCGGCGGCGTTGGAG
>NZ_JBZCNB010000012.1:0-58359 GCF_058269075.1 Arthrobacter sp. TJ-270
TTGGTCGTCATCGCCGTGGTGGCAGGAGGCACATTGGGCGGAATCATCGGGGCCCTCGTCGCGGTTCCCGTGGCAGCCGCGGCCGTCATTGTGCTGCGAAAAGTTGTCATCCCGAAACAAAACCAGCGATAGAGCCGTTCCGGCCGCGTCGCAGAAGTATCCGCGGGAAACCCGGACAGGAAAAAAATGAAGCGTCTGTTCAAATCGGCGGCTGCCGGCCTGATGGTGTTTTTAGCACTGCTCATCGTTTATGGCACCTTCGTGGAGCCCCGTCTGATCCTCGTCGATGCCGTCGATCAACTCACGGCAGCACTGGAGTCCCGCGGGGTGACGGTGCTGCAGAACGCGGCCTCGCCCCTAACGGTCACCGGCAGCGATGGTACGGGTCAACCTCTGCACATCGTTGGCATCGGCCCCGCCTACAAGGGCTATGCCGACGTCGACCAGGCCCTCAGCGGAGTCCCTGACGCGGATCCGCGGATCGTCATGATGCACAACCCCGTAACGTTTCCAGCTATCCCTGCAGACAGCGCACCTCTTGCCGTCGCCGGCCATACCCGCTGCGGATAGATCGCGGTCCCGGGGCAGCCGCAGTGGTCCTGGCTCGCCCGGACCACCAAGGAAACCATGGTGGCCGATGGATTCGCTCCGGAGGAATACGGGGAGCAGGGAACGCCTTGTTTGTCACCTGCGGGATCGGTTCAGCAATCTGCCGATGAGAATCAGCGCACCGCCCCAACTGGTCTTCTTCGAATTACAGGCAGCGAATTAGGCATAGGGCCATACACCGGAAACGGCTGGGCCAACCACAAGCTGGACCCTTGCCCGATGCGCTTTGTCCTGGACTGGCCCCGGCGCGCGTGCCGGGACATGTACGGGAAATTGGCAAGGTGCTTGCTGACGAAAACCCGGGGGTGTGCTCAGGCAAAACGAAGGCGCTGGCCGGAAGCAGGACGACTCCCGGGCCAGCGCCACAGCAACGTCTGCTGTCCCTTTCTCATCCATGCGTGAAACAGGTGCTAATCAACGGATGGGCAGGTTCCAGCGGTAACCCTTTATGTTTTCGAGGCAACGCAACGAACTGTTCAGCGGTTCCTAGCCGCCCTCTTCGACGACTTCCTCTTCGACGACTTCCTCCTCCGCCGCGTTATCGTCGCATCCGACGACGCCTAGGGCGGACAGTGGCAGTATTGCTGCTACTGCCGCCTTTCTCCACCACGAATTCATGCGTCCGTTTCTCATGACTTCTCCTTCGTGTGCAATGGACCGCTGGCGCGGCGGCGCCATACACCGGTTGCAGGTGGACGCGCCAGTCGTTAAACGGTAAGTACCCCTGCTGTCGTGGATCAACCCTCCGCGTGCATTCTCGGCCGCATGAGTGCCGTGCAGGTCCAGTGGCTCGACACGCTCGGTGCCTGGCGCAGCACCGTCAATGGCGACGGGAAACGCACGGGGGACGAGTCCCACGCCCAGTTGCTGCAGTGGCACCGTTTGCACCGGCCGGAGGCGGCCTGAGTGGCCTAGGCTCCTGCTAGCGTCGCGGTCTGCGTAGCAAGGCGCAGACTAGAAACGTTCAACCTTCGGTGAGCCGAAGCGCAAGTGTGTCCTGTCCCTCCGAACCAGGGTCGCGCCGGTCTAGCTTCTCGGTGCGTTCTTCTTCTCGAATGTCTGCCTAACGAGGGCAGGCGAGGCGAGGTGTGATGGTTCTAGGGAAACGGTGGCCGGTGGTTATTCGGCTTCCACTGTGATGCGGTGGTAGCCGGTGGCGCCGCTTGGGATGACCGGGGCGACCTCGGCGGTCTGTATGACACCGTCTGCGTCGATTGCCCGCACGGCGAGCTCGTGGAGACCCGGTTCGAGCACTACCTCGGCAACCCACTGGCGCCACGTGTCCGCGGAAATCGCGGCCAGCAGCTCGGCTGGCTGCCACGCTCCGCCGTCGACCTGGACCTGGACCGCCTCAATCCCAAGGTTCTGCGCCCAGGCGTACCCCGCCATCACCACTGTGCCTGCCGGTACCACTGAACGGGGGCGCGGTCTGTCGATCCTGGCGGAAGTCTTGATCGGCCCCCTGGCCGTCCAGCCGCGCTCCGTCCAGTACGCAACTTCGTTCTCAAAGCGCGAAAGCTTCAGTTCCGTCACCCATTTTGTTGCCGATACATATCCATACAGGCCCGGAACCACCATCCTGACCGGGAAACCGTGCTCGTAGGGAAGGGGCTCATCATTCATCCCCACTGCCAGCAAGGAATCACGCTCATCCGTCAGAACTTCAAGCGGGGTGCCGGCGGTCCAGCCGTCCACGCTGGTGGAGAACACCATGTCCGCGCCGGCGGTCGGCCTCGCCTGGGCAAGTAGCTCGCGGATGGGCCAGCCAAGCCATTTCGCGTTGCCGATGAGATCTCCACCGACGGGATTCGAAACACAGGCCAAGGTCAGGTACTTCTCGACCAATGGTTTTGCGAGCAGCTCGTTGAAGGTCAGTTCGATTTCGTTTTCCACCATCCCGGTGACCCTGAGCCGCCACGACGCAGGATCAACCCGCGGTACCACCAGAGCGGTATCGATCCGGTAAAACTCGGGGTTCGGAGTAACGATCGGCGGAACTCCCGGCAGGCCCGCCGTCGCGCCTGCCGGGATAGGACCGGCGGGGTTCACTGGTGAAGGAAGGGTCACGGCAGAGCGCAGTTCGACGACTCCGGTCTGCGTACCCCGCAGGGTTGTGCTGGCAACGACGCCGGCCACTGCCACGACCGCGCCGGCGCCTGAGGCTTGCAGGAAACGACGCCGGGCCACGGAGCTGCCGTCACCGAGTTCAGTGCTGTTCCATCGGCGCAGTAACTGGCCGAGCGAGACGATGATCAGCGCCCCGGTTACACCAACCACGATCGGTGGTGCGATGGCCGCGGGTTCTGCTTGCGGTGTGGCCAGGACAGCGGCAAGTCCGATGAGAGCAAACACGACAATCACCGCAGCTCCCACGTAACGACGGCGGAACTCGGCAACACCGGCAACCGCGGCAAGGACACTAATCACCGCCGCCATCACGACCAACAGGACGGCCTTATCGGCGGTGCCGAAGGTAGCGATCGCCCATTCCTTCAACGGTTGCGGCATCACATTGATGACGGTCGAACCGACAGCGGTCACAGGAGTCACAGCAGGGCTGACCACAAGAGCAACCAGTTCACCGGCGGCCGCCGCGACGCCCACCGCAACCACTCCGGCCAACGCCGCCCACCACAATTTCCTGTGCACTTTGGGTTCCTGCCCCAGCGTTGACGCAGCGGCGTCGGCGCTGTCTGGTCCGTCGTATCCTGCCAGCGTAACCAGCAAGGGCTCAGCCCCGACGCCAACCATCCAATCGTGAGGCAATCGTTAGGTACCCTAGCCATCAGCCGGTAGTGGCCAACACGGTTGCCGGCAAACCCGAAAAGGTGATCGGCAGGCACGGAACCGACGAAGCCCATGACGCGCTACTTGTGAATCATTGTTCTCGAGGTGGGTGAACGGTTCGGGCGGCTCACCCACAGGTGGACGGCTTTGAGCTCTATCCTTCGGGCTCCACCCGCCCACAGGTGGATGACCCATCAACAGTCGACATCCGTGCCTTCGGTGGCCTAGGGGCCTGTAATCAGGGGCCCAGCGTGAAGGGGGCTGTGCACGTCCACCGCTTGCTCAAGGCGAGTCCTCCCGTGTCGGTGATGTGGTGGGTGTGTGCATGCGGGCCTTCTGGTTCCTGCTGTCCAGATGTGTGCGGGAAAAAGCAGCGGAGCGTGGGGAGCTTTTGCCGTGCCCATGTGGGCAGGAGGCGCAGCAGCCGGCCACTCAAGGGCTAGATTGTGGAAGACGGAGGAATTTGCCAGCGAGTTAGCTGGCATTTCCTGCATAGTGTTCAGGCGAGGATCCATCAACATACCAATGCTCCGAACACAAGGCTGGACTGTTGGTCCCCAGCGGTCCTATTCAGCGAGTGTGACGGTCGTAGTGGGCTGTAAAGGACGGACTGAATTATCACCTCGAGTCCGAGTTTGGATCCTTCTGGTTGAGTAGCTGCAGCTGCTCCCTGATGTCGCTCAGTTCTCGGCGCAACGCATTATCACTTTCGATCTCGGCTTCCGTATCGGCGGTCACGCTCTCCACCAGCCAGGACGCCAGAGACGCCGTTACGACACCGAGCACGGCGATGCCGCCGATCATGAGCGCTGCAGCGATGGAACGGCCAGGGGCGGTGACCGGGAATTGGTCCCCGTATCCGACGGTCGTGATGGTTGCCATCGCCCACCAGAGCGCGTCACCGATCGTGGTGATGTTCGCATCGGGCGCATCCCGTTCAACGTCAAGAACGGCCAGCGCAGCCGCATAAGACAGGATGGTTGCAGACGTAGCCACATAGGTGAGCAGCTGGCCCCGGAGAGCGTGCCCGCCAGCCCGGTGTAGGACCCGCAGCAGAGTCACCAGGCGCAATAGCCTCAACGGGCGGAGCATGGGCAAGGCAACGATCAGAAGCTCATGAATGTTCCGGATGAACCATAGGCGCCGATCCGCTGCCAGGGACAGCATGACGACGTAATCGACCAGGAACACCGCCCATATGACCCACAGGAATGTAGTAAGGATGTCTTCGGACCGGCCCTCGGGCTGACCAATCACTTGCACCGAATACACGATCAGGAACACCACTGCGGCACCTGCCAGCGGTCACTCGGTACGGGTACGCCACGCTTCTTGAGTCATGGCGTTATCCTATTGACCTCCTTCGGGAGGGCCTGCAGCCGTGAACACGCGTGGGCGGTAGGCCCACAGCCAGGGGGAATTGATTCACCGCGCTCCTCGCCATATGAACCGAAATACCGTTTGGACATGCTTGAGCAGCCGCGGCCCGTGCAGATTGGACTAACGTAATGGGCCGTTATCGGCATTCACTTAATCAGAAGGACCTCGGCACCCTCCAGGGTGTCGGATCCGTTGAGAATGAGTAGAGCAGGTGGGGTGTCTGTCACTGAAAGGGCGGCAGTTAGGAGTTCATATGGCAAATCTCGACCTGCGGGATTTCCTACGTCGCCGTTGTCGAACAGTAGAGCAGCATCACCACGGTCCTACTGGTAGGTGACCAACCACGGCTTCGGATCAACGATGGTGTAGGTCTGCTGGGGCGTGAGCATCGGCTGGTCCTCATCATAGAAGTTCTTCCACGAGGGCCAGATCCCTTCAGGAGGCACGGACTGCAGGGCGGCCCAGGTCTCAAGTTTCTGGTCCGGGGTGCCGTGACCGTCGGCGTGCAGAGTGATGGCCAGCTCTGTCCTCGAGGTGTCGAATTCTGCACGGTCGTTGATCATGTCGATGCGGAACTGGTGGACCATGAGGAGTTTCTGCGGCAGGTTGCGGTCCCGCGTAAGGTCCGCAAGCCAGGTCGAGACCGCGTTGATCTCTGCGGCACCGACGGTGCCGATCTGCTCGAGCGGCTGCTGGCCCTGTGCCAGACGCCATTCAGGATCAAGCGCGAGTCCCACAAAGGGGCGTGCAAGGAACTCCTCGTACAGCTTCGCCTGGGACAGAAAATCGCTGCGCCCGGACTGCAGGTCCAACACCACGTAGACGCCTTCCTTCTCTGCGGCGTCAATCCATGGGCGAAGATCCTCCAAGGTCGTCTCGGTCGAGTAGTCGCCGTCGTCACCGGGTTCAGCGCTGGCGATCGTGGCGATAAGGTCCAGGGCCGGAATGACAGGCTCATCGCTGAAGGGCTGGTATTGGGCAGCGAGTCCCTTGACTCTGGCGATGGTTTCCTCAATTCCTTGTTCCCCCAGGGCGCCCAGTGCCGGGCCGCTCGGGTGTCCATAGAGGGCCACCATGCGCCGGCCGGGAAAGACGGTCTGGCCTCCTCCGGGCAACTGCACGCCTGTAGCGGCGACCGCGGTGTGTGCGGCGAATCCGGCCTGGGTGCCGAAGGCTTCTCCGACCGCGAGGATGGGCGAGCCTGCGTGGCTGCGGACAGCTTCGACCGCGGCCGGGGTGGACCGCGGATCGGCATCCGTAACGATTTCGACGTTGGCCCCTGCCGCCCGGGCGGTCGCCAGGGATGCGGGAGCGGACGCACCTGTTGCCAGCACCAGCGCCGGGGCCGCCTGCCCTGCGGGCTGGAACTCCGGCAGCTGCGTCATCGTCGCCAAACCTGCCAAGCCCGTGCCGGCACCGGATGCGGTGGGCTGCGCCGATGCGGATCCGGCCGGGGGTACCGAAGCCGGTGGGCCGGCCGTATCCGAGGAAATATGGATCAACCGCGGGTTGCTGTCTTCCAGGCCGCTGACCGCGGCCACCACATCCGGTGCCTGTACCGGCTCCTCCGTGACCTCCAGTCCCAGAACCGATTCGAAACCGTAAGCGTCGGTGGGTCCGGCGAGCATGTCCCGCGAACCCAGAAGCCCCGCCCAGTCCGCGGCGGGATCGCCGTAGCCCACGATCGTCTCAACCCCCAACCTCTCGATCTCGGCAGCGATCTCCGCCACGCCCTCACCGCCGGGGCCAATAACGAGCAGCGGGATGTGTAGGCCGGCCGCCGCACTGGCGGCGGGGCCGAATTGTGCGTCAGTGAGGGAATAACCGCCTTCGGCATGACGGGCGAACACGACCGCTGCCGGACTGCGCTCAAACAACGCGCGGCTCATCTGCACGGAAACCTGGGGCCCGGTGCCGGTCACGACCTCGCCGCCTGCCGCGGCCGGCTGGGCCAACTCAACAGTGGGCACGGGCGATATAGCCGAATCGGTCACCCCAGGTCTCGGAGGGTGATCAGTTGTGCAGCCCGTCGCTGCGACAAGGACCACAAGGGCAAGGGCCACACTGGTGCGCCGGAGACGAAGGACGATAACTGCCTGCTTTCACGAAAGGTTCCTCCACTTAGCCTATGCCCAACGCCCCGAAGCTCGACCCCTGGCGCAACCGGACCTGCTCGGTGAATGGCTGGCTCTTAGAAAGCTTTAGGTTTTCGGGACGCACTAGGGCGGACTGTGGTCCGATTCGGCGTCCGTCAGGTGAGGGAAATGACCTCGTAGGTATGGCCTGCCGCGCGCAGCCTCTCAACCAGGACGTCGCCGAGGGCGGTCGCCGGGGTCAGCGATCCTGCAGCGGGCGGCAGGCGGGCGCCGTCGAGGGCAAGTGAGAGCGCTGTCTCCCCGGCCATCACCGCGGTGGCGGCGTATCCCGGGTCGCCGGGCCCGGCTGCGACGGCCCGGTACCGCCGGCCGCTCTCTGTGGAAGCAGTCACCTCGGAACGGAACCAGCCTGAGCGCCGCGCGGCCTCGCTCGGGCCCGCACCGGGCGACGGAAGGACGCGGTCCAGTAGTTTCCTCGTGAGAGGTATGGCCAGTGTGGCTCCGAACACCCGTAGGCCGAGCGCCGTCGCTCCGGCAATGACGGCGCCGGCGGGCCCCCGCCCCATACCCATCACCTCGCCGTACCGCAGGGACCGACCGTAGGCCCAACCCTGCAGGGCATTGCTGCGACGCACGATCCGCGTGTTCGCTGACGCCATGATGAAGGGCGCGGTCCGCAGGCCGTCCTCCGCACGGCCGACCCACCCCAGGTCCGCCGGCTGCCGGGTCGAGGGCTCCGCCGTCCGGTCCGGACTGAGGGAGTAGGGATCGCCCGCGAGCGATCGCAGCACAGGGTCCGACCGCATGCCGTCGAGCTGCCCACGCATCGACTCGATGGTGCCGCCGCTGAAGCCACCCTTCGCCCTGGCGACGAGCTGCACCTCGGTCAGTCTGCCCGCGCCGTCGGCCTCCACGGCACGGTGTAGGAGGAGCACTGCGAGGTCCGACGGGACGGAGTCGTAGCCGCACGCATGGACGATCCGTGCACCGGTAGTTCTTGCCAGGGTGTCGCAACGGTCGATGGCTTCACGGACGAAGGACACCTCGCCCGTCAGGTCCCCGTAGTGGGTGCCGGCGCGGGCACACGCCTCGACGACGGGCAGTCCGTACTTTGCGTAGGGACCCACCGTGGTGAAGAGAACTGTGGTGCCCGCGGCCAGCGCAGCGAGCGAGTCAGGGTGATCCGAGTCGGCCTCGATGAGGGCCCAGTGGTGTGCGGCGACGGGCAGCCTGGACCGTACGGCCTCGAGCTTCACTCTTGACCTCCCGGCGAGCCCCACGCGCAGGTCCGGCGGAGCGTGGTCCGCAAGATATCCGGCGATCAGTTCACCGACGAAGCCGGTCGCACCGAAGAGGACGAGGTCGTGGTCGCGCGCTGGGGCCTCCATGCCAGCAGTCTTCCACGGCAGCGGCCGGACCGACGCGGAGAAGTGCCTACCTCTCCTGTAGCTGAAGCGCCCCGTCACCCTGAAACTAAATCGCAGATCATCACTAGATCGCGAGGGCCGGTGCCCTGACCAATCATCTACTCGTCAGGTGTTGCGTCGAGTACACCGTGAGCAGCCAATCTGCGGCGGCAGTGGTGTCTTATTCATCCCTGTCGGTTAGTGGGTCGATCTAATCGAAGGCCGCCGAGAGGTCAGAAGCCGGGCATCGCGGACGTGGCGCTTTAGAGCGCGAGCGTTTGGCCGTAGCCATCAGGAAGAACATCATCAACACCGGCCTGCATCCTCCCGACGATGGCCGCTCGGGAACCAAGCTGCGACGAGTGACTCCAATGCTCGTACCGTTTGGTCAACATAATGGGCCGTTATCGGCGTTGGGCTGCCGGCCCCTTGCCTCCGGGGTAGCCGCACGGTGCCGGCCTTGCTATGTGTGGCCCGACGCTGGAGCGAGCTGGCCAAGGTAATAGTTCTTCGGCCAGTGCCTGATCCGTTGCGGAAGCAGCGGATAAACCCTGGCCAACAGACTTATCGTGCATTTGAAACACAGACGGTGCCGCTGGTTCCACGGCAGCCGGAAGTCCTTCCGAAGCCGGCGCGGCAGGAGCCCTGCCGTGATCAGGCGCGCCAGCGGCATGACCAGGCGCATCACGACCGGTCCGGCTGACGGATAAAGCAGGTCACGTGCAACGCGCACCGCGACCTCATCGGCTTCCAGTCCGGCCAGGGTGCGGTTCCAGTATTCGCGGAAGGCCGCCCTGTCAGCCGGCCACATTTTCTCCGGCAGCTGCAGGGCAGTGCCGATCCTGGCGTACTCGCGGTAGACAACATCGGCCGAGGCCTCGTCGAGCGGGCCGTGGATTTTCTCGTGGACCGTGACCATTGTGTCGTACAGGGTTGCCACCACCCAGAGCTGGGTTTCGGCGTCGAAGGCGTTGTACCCCCTCGAGGCGGCGTCCGGCTGGCGGCGGACACGGGCATGGGCCCGGTTTACGGCACGCCTGACGGCGGCCACCTGGCCCGAGGTGCCGTAGACCACGGCGTAGACATAGCTCATCGTGCTGCGGAGCCTGTCCAGGGGGCGCTCGGAGAAGTTGCTGTGTTCAGCGATGGCATGACCGATGGCAGGATGGGCGATCTGCAGCAGCACGGCGCGCCCCGCGCCGGCAAGCAAGACACCCTCCGCCCCGATGTCGGCAAGTCCACGAACCATTCAGACACTATACCCGAGCGGTTTTCCGGGGCTGTGGCAGGTCCGGATGGCCCCGGCAGGACGTTCTCATGCCTGGCCCCGGTTCACTGCCGGCAAGGCCCGTACCCGGATGCACGTCCGCCGGCGCGGCCGCGGCTGCCGGGCTGTTATCGGCGTCTGTGCAAGGCGTAAAAGGACCGTTTGTGACCTGCAGCGTTGATTTGTGTGCTGGTCGTCTCAGTTGGTATCAGAAACCAAGTGCTGAACCATTACGGCCATTCTGGACCGCGAGGATGGGTTCTGACCCTGTGGGGTCCACACATTGGCGAAGTGTGGTGCCCGATCCGCCTGTATAGGGACCAGACAGAACATCCGCTTCCTAGGCCATCACATATCAAGCCCTCTGATGTCCTCGGGCGAGGATGCGGCCGCGGAGGCGGTGAAGGTGCGGCATGATGCCGTAAATCACGATGGGAACCGCGGTAGTGGCGAGCACGAAGGTGCGCAGGACAGGGTGCAGCATTTCCAGCCAGTGCCCGAAGGCAAGGTTGATGATGGTCAGTGTGGGGAAGACGGCCAGCCAGATCATCAGCGCGAGCTGGTGTTTCGTTGGTGGTGTGGGGCGGTGGGTCGCGGTGGATGCGGACATCGGTACTCCAGGAGTGTCTATGGGCGGAATGGGCGGGCAGGGTGTCGAAGTTTCTTGTCAGATGCCGAGGTTGAAGTTGTGGACGGCGACCCGGACGTCTGCGTCGATGAGGTCGGCGTTGATTGCCATGGCGGAGGAGGATCCTTCGCCGGCAGCGGTGATGACTTGGGCCCGCGGGTTTGACACGTTGCCCGCTACCCAGAGGCCGGGAACAGTGGTGAGGCCGGTACTGTCCTTGACGGGCCAGCCTGTTTCGTCAGTCTGGCAGCCGACGCGGGTCAGAAGGTCGTTGTTCGGGACGAAGCGCGGCGGCACGAACAATGCGTCACGGCGGACGATGCGGCCGTCATCCAGTTCCACTCCGAGGAGGCGGTCATTCTCTACAACGACCCGCTTCACGGTGCCTTCGACTATCCGTATGGCCCGGGCTAGCAGCTCGGAGCGCTGGGGAACGGTTAGGGACCCGGCCGGTACGAACAAGACCAAATCTTGGGTCCATTGTCGAACGATCTGTGCGTAGCGTACGGCCTCGGGGGAGCCACCAATGACTCCAAGCTGCTGGTCGCCGACCTCGTAGCCATGGCAGTACGGACAATGCAGAACATCGCGTGCCCACCGGTCGCTGAGGCCTTGAATGTCGGGCAGTTCATCGCGCAGGCCGGTGGCCACGAGCAGGCGCCGTGCGGCAACACGTTGGCCGCCGGAGAGCAGCACCTGGAACCGGTCTTGTCCGCAGCGGATCAGTTCCGTGACAGTTCCCTCAAGGACCTCTGCACCGTAGCCCTTCACCTCGGCCCGGCCGATGGCAAGGAGCTCGGCTGGCGGTAGACCGTCTTGAGATAAGAATCCGTGCATGTGTGAAGCCGGGGCGTTCCGCGGAGCACCCGAATCAACCACCAGCACCCTGCGGCGGGCTCGGGATAGAACCAGTGCTGCCGACAATCCGGCGGCACTGCCGCCGATAATCACTACGTCATAATTGCTCATAACCCTAGAGTGCCCACGCACTCCCAGTCCGCCAACGAACGTTGCCGTTTCCGGGAATTGCAGGGTCCGGTGGCCCTTCAGGTGATTGGATGGCTCTGTGGACGACCAAACAACGGCGATCGAGGCGACACTTGACCACATTGGCGCCCGACTAAAGCAACTGCGCACCCGGCGCGGCGTCACCCTGACCAGCCTTGCGTCCACCACCGGTATCTCCAAGAGCACGCTCTCCCGTCTGGAGACAGGGCAGCGGCGTGCGAGCCTGGAACTCCTCCTTCCCCTGGCGCTGGCGTTCCACGTTCCGCTGGATGAGCTGGTTGGCGCCCCGGAGGTCGGAGACCCCCGCATCCGCCTGAAACCAGCCAACGCCAATGGACGTACCGTGATCCCGCTGACCCGCCAGCCCGGCGGTATGAAGGCGTGGAAAATTATCATTCCCACCTCCAAGTCCATTCCCGAATTGAAAACCCATGAGGGATACGAATGGCTGTACGTCCTATCGGGCCGCATGCGGCTTGTCCTTGGAGACCATGACCTGGTTTTAGGCCCTGGGGAGGTGGCTGAATTCGATACTCACGTACCCCACTGGTTCGGGAGCACAGGGGAACGGCCGGCGGAAGTCCTCAGTGTGTTCGGCGGGCAGGGCGAGCGGATGCACGTCCGCGCTAAGTCCACTAAAGAACCAGCCGAATAGCGCGTACCGGTAGCGGTCCGGTAATTCGCGAGCCGCTGCCGGGCAGTCCCTCGCGTTCTAACCATCACGCAGACTAGGCGTGGGGCGTATTCCGGCGAGGAACGTGCGGCGACGTCCACGTAGAGCGTTGCCCATTCATCTGACGAAAGTGAGCAATCGCGTGGGCTCCGTTTCCCGGTTTTGGCAACAAAACCCGACCGCGACCTGTCGGAGACGCACCCTCAAGGTACGACCTTTTCGCAGCTGTCTAGCCAGTGCGTATGGGACGAGCAAATCGGGTGTTGACCGCTTCTCTCACTTATCAAGGATGAAAATCATGAAATCTCCAAAACGTCTGGCCCGAACCGCCGGCGCGCTGTACCTAGTCGTCGCCATCCTGGCTGGCTTCGCCATCGGCTTTGTACGTAACAGCATCTACGTTCTCGGCGACCCGACCGCCACCGTAGCGAACATTGCCGCCAATGAGGGCCTGTTCCGACTGGGCTTCTTGGCGGACCTGACGCAAGCGACGCTGATGCTATTCATTGTGATGGCGCTCTATCTGCTGCTTCAACACGTCAATAAGAACATCGCCCGGGCGATGGTTCTGATTGTTGCCATCAGCGTCGCAATCCAGACGTTGAATCTCGTACCCTCGTTGGCTGCGCTCAGGGTTGCCACCGATCCGGACTATGCGGCCTCAGTTGGTTCCGACGGTGCGGGCTCTCTCGCGATGCTGATGCTGGATATGCAACGGGACGGCTTCCTGATCGCCCAGGTGTTCTTCGGTCTCTGGTTGCTGCCTCTTGGATACCTGGTTCTCAAATCAACCATGTTCCCGCGGGGGCTCGGTGTGCTGCTGATGATCGCGTGCTTCAGCTATCTGGTTCACCTGCCTTTCATGTTTTTCTGGCCCGAAGTAGGAACGATACTCACGCCGATCATCGCCGTGCCAGCAATAGTGGCCGAGGTCTGGATGGTGCTGTATCTGCTCATCAAGGGTGTGCGGACCCAGGAACCCATCGAGGATGCACGAGTCGCGGCTTGACTGACCAAATCCGACGACGAAACCCAATGATCAACAGCACCACAGCCGCGCAATGAACGGACCAAGTGGTGCCGACACCACTAAGTAGCCGACACGCCTAAGTAAAGGAAATGCCGTGATTCGCAGCAAAGAAGAACATCGTCCGGCCAGTCGCGCAGGAAAAGTCGCGGCGGCTCTGCTGATAGTTGCCGCTGGCTTCCAAGGACTGCTGGCGGCCGGTGCACCTTGGGGTGAAGCTGCATACGGAGGAGCCAACTCCGGGGTCCTGCCCGAGACTCTTCGCGTAAGCAGCGCCGTCGCCGCCGTGGTCTATTTGGGGCTGGCAGGCATTGCCGGAACCGGGCTGGCCCCCACATCCATTCGCAGCCGCTTTATGTACGGCACAAGTGCGTTGATGACCGTCGGAGCCATACTGAACATTGCTTCCCCCTCACTCGTAGAACGCATCATCTGGACTCCGGTGACCATACTGCTGGTTATCAGCCTCTGGCGTGCGGCCAGGTTAGATGCAGCCGCACCGCGCGAGAAGACGATCACCCAGAGGCTCTCAAGCTTGAGTGGATGAAGGGGATGGGCTTTGATGAAGCACGAATCAGGGATCGTCATTACCATCCAGCCTGAAGGGTCTACAGGTTGGGAGGACGACGTCGCCTTTCAGCGACAGCCAGATCGCCAATGCCCGCCGGCTCATCGAACAGGGGCAACCCGCCTCCCATGTCGCACGTGACCTCGGCATGTCGAGAGCCACCCTGTACCGGCGAATCGCCGACCTCGACGCACAGCAATGGATCGCTATCCACCCAGATTCCACGAACGTCTAGATTCCAGTTGAGAAGCCAAGAGCCGACGGTGCGAGAAGCTTCTTCGAAAGAACCGCCAATCGATCCGGGGAAGGCGCTTGTGTCGCGGTTTCTCGTCAGGCTGGGGTGGCTTGGAGACGGGTGATGATGGTGATCAGCTGGTTTCGTAGGATTTGGTCGGGCATCACGGCTTTCGGCCGGGACCTTAGTCATCTGATCTATGCGCCGTAATACAGTCTTGCCGCGCTGCATGAGGCGGATGCGTGTTGAACGCCTGTCCTTTGTGTTGCGGGCCCTGGAGACCAGCCCTTTGAGTTCGAGCTTTTCAAGGACCTAGGTCTAGGCCGGCGTTTCGGCGTTTCGTGTTGGAGTCATTGACGCGTTCCCGCTTGATCTCCAGCTCCATTTGAGCCAGGCAGCCATAACGGTGAAGACCATCGAACCCATGGGTGTGCCGGTATCGACATTCCCGCCGCCGAGGTACAAGACTCGCAGGTTCACCTTTTGAGCTCGAAGTTCATCGGCCAGGGAGAGCATGTTTGAGGTGGAGCGCCCGAGAGGATCAAGGGTAGTGACGATCAAGGTGTCACCTCCATGCAGTGCGTCGAGGGCTTTGTCGAACTGGGGCCGCCGCGCATGAGCACCGCTGACGCCGTGGTCGTGTACAGGTCATCGAGGTGGACGCCGGCGGCGAGTAGGTCGGTGACTTGCCTGTCGGTGTCCTGGACGCGAGTTGATACCGCGCGTACCCGATCAGCTTTCCCACGCCGTTCCTCAACGTCGATCTGTCCCGGATGGAGTTCGTAATCGTTCTGCCCGGCCGCGTCGCGGAGCAAGGTGAAGAATGATTCAGTCAATAAGTCGGCACCGGTGAGAGCGTGGACCCGATGTATCGGCTCACCGTGGCACAATTTGTGCACAGTGTTCACATTCGGCCTGACCTGCGCACTTCAGGCTTCGGGAACCGTGAGGAGGCGGCGTGACGCATCGGAAACGCACCACTTACCGTCACGGTGACCTTCATCGTGCACTCGTTGCGGCAGGAACTGATCTTGCCCGCGAGGGCGGGCCGTCCGCCGTCGTGCTTCGCGAGGTCACACGCCGCGCAGGGGTGACACCGAACGCCGCCTACCGGCATTTCGCGGACAAGCGTGCACTTCTTCACGCGGTGTCGATGGCGGCGCAGGCCGAGCTTGCCCGTTCAATCGAGGATGAGCAGTCGAAGATTGACCGGAACGACGACGGTGCCGCCGTCGCGAGGGCACGCCTGCGCGCGGTCGGTGCGGGTTACGTGCGTTTCGCGCAGACGCAACCGGGTCTATTCCGGACGGCGTTCGCGGAGCATGTGGACCTTCGCGATGCTGCCACCGCGGCCTCGGCGGGGGAGAGCGGGCTGACTCCGTTTCAGCTGTTGTCCGCGGCGCTGGACGGCTTGGTCGAAGCGGGTGTCCTCCCGGCGGAGCGGCGCATGGGAGCGGAGTTTCTGGCGTGGTCGTCAGTACACGGGTTTGCGATGCTGGTCATCGACGGGCCGCTCCGGGGGCTTGACGTGGAGCAGCGGACCTTCGCTGCACAGCGTCTGCTGGAGATGGTCGAAAAGGGCCTGTGACCCGGTCAGTCCCACCTTTGCGCAGCTGCTCGCGTCCGAGCCCTGTACCGGAGCACGTGCCCCCGCGCGAACAGTACGATGGCGGTCACCACCAGTACGGCACCAATGGCCAGCAGCATCGGTGAACCCGGATCGACGGGCTCACCTCGAACCGATGCGCCCGCGAAGTCGGACAGTCCCTGCGGGATGAAGAGGGTGCTGAGAAAGATGAGCACCCCACCAACGATGAAGTGCTTTACTCCATTTTTCACGGACGTCCCATCTGTAGCGAACAGGTATCCAGCCTACCGAGTTACAGCCGACGACGGCGTCACGGCCCACCTCCTTTGTCGGATGCGACGCCTAGGCTGGTTTCGTGACAACCACCGTTCCCGACCGTCGTCAGCTTGGCCGCTCCATCCTCCGCCTGGCTGTGCCTGCTCTCGGCGCGCTCATCGCCGAACCGCTCTTTCTCCTGGCTGACTCCGCAATTGTGGGTCACCTCGGAGTGAATGAACTGGCAGGCGTGGGGTTGGCTTCGACCGTGCTTCAGACCGCCGTCGGGCTCATGGTTTTCCTCGCCTACTCGACCACACCCGCGGTGGCCCGCTTTCTCGGGGCCGGCCGGATGCAGGATGCGCTCGCAGCAGGGCGCGACGGCGTTGGCCTGGCTCTTCTGCTCGGTATAGTCCTGTCGATTCTGGGCTGGATTTTCGCGCCGGCGCTCGCCGCCGGAATGGGTGCGGAGGGGCAGGTGCACCAGTTCGCCGTCGACTACCTCCGGTTCTCGATGCCCGGACTGACCGCCATGCTGATCGTGCTGGCTGCAACAGGTGTGCTGAGGGGGCTGCAGGACACCCGCACACCCCTGGTTGTTGCGGCAGTCGGGTTCGGAGCGAACATTGTCCTCAACTTCCTGCTGGTCTACGGAGCAGGGCTGTCTGTCGCCGGATCTGCGCTGGGCACCAGCATCGTGCAATGGGGCATGGCCATTGTCTACCTGATCATGATCTACCGTTTCTCGCGCAAGAATTCGGTGGCTCTGCGGCCGACTTGGCGGGGAGTCCGCGCCACGGCCCGGGTCGGTTCGTGGCTCATGCTGCGGACAGCCAGCCTCCGCTTCGCAATCCTCGCGACGGTGGTGGTCGCGACGGCGCAGGGGCCCGTTTCACTTGCAGCACACCAACTGGTGATGACCATCTTCACCTTCCTCGCGTTCGCGCTGGACGCGCTCGCCATCGCAGCACAGGCACTCATCGGGAAGGAACTCGGTGCCGGGAACCGCGCGCTGGCGCACGCCCTGACACGAACAATGATCCGGTGGGGTGTCGCATTCGGTGTCCTCACCGGGCTGTTGCTAGCGGCAGCCGCACCATTCCTGGACTGGATCTTCACCACGGACGAATCTGTGCAAACCGCCTTCACGGTCGGCCTCTGGGTGCTCGCAGCGGCACAACCCATCTGCGGGTATGTCTTCGTTCTGGACGGCGTGCTCATCGGTGCAGGGGACGCGAAGTACCTGGCGCTCGCCGGCGTCGTGAACCTTGTCCTGTACATTCCACTGCTCGCACTGGTGTTCGGCGCTGATCTGACGGGTGAGGCGGGCATCGTCTGGCTGTGGGCGGCATTCGGCGTCGGTTACATGGCGGCGCGTGCGCTAACCCTTGGGTGGCGCGTCCGGAACGACCGCTGGATGGTTACCGGTGCGGCCTAGGACTAAACTTGCAACGTCCCACATGCCGCAGGAAGGCCGGAAATGAGCGCCGAAACGGCAGGCAAGCCCGCGCTGCCCGGGCTCTGGCGCGCCTTTCTGCTGCATGGCGCTGTAGCCGGCGCATTCGGACTGCTCACAATTTTCTGGGGACTGCCGTCGGTTCACGTGATGTCCGTCGCAGGGGGACTCTACTTCCTCGGGCTGGCCGTCGCGGTTCACCTCACAGAACAAAGTCTTCGTAAGCAGGACGCGATGCCTGCCTGGCTCACCCGAACGGTGCCGGTATTCCTCGCAGTGGTCGGGCTGCTGAATCTGTGGGTCCATACCGACAGCATGTTCGCCCAGACCGGAGCGCTTGCCCTGGTCCTCATGGGCGTGGTGTACCTCATCGTGTGGGCCAGAAACCGCGGGAAGCACATGGCTGCCTGCGACTTCCTCCTGACCGGGATCGTGACGTCGCTGACCGGTCTTCTCCTGCCGCTGTTCCAGGCGCTGGGGGCGCACGCACTGCTCGGTGTGGCAGGTGGCGGTGCGGTGATCACCGCCGTCGTCCTCGCTCTCGCGGCGCTCAGCTACCGGCATGATTCCCGCCAGGTCTCCGGCGCGGCAACCCCCGCGAAGCCCGTAAACTAGCTTTCTACTATTCGTAGAAAACATTGAGGAGAAGGAACCGTGTCCAAGCAGGTCAAGGGCGTCAAGGGTCCTCTCATTTTCTCTGCCGTTCTTGCTGCCATCGCCGGAATCGCGACCATGGTTTTCGCCACCGGTGGGGGCACACGCGAACTTCGCGTCGACCTGGGGCTGACCGCCGCGGGCATTGCCTTCATCGTCTCCCTCGTAATCAGCGCGCTGCTGCTCATGACGGAGAAGCCCAACGATGAGCATCTCGGAAAGGGTACGGGGATCAATCGCTCGTCCTCCAAGATGCGGCGCGGGGCAGCAAACCTTGACGAGCACGGCAACCCCCGTGGCTTCAGGCCTGGAGCCACCGACGACGACGCCCGCTAACCCAAGGATCGCACCATGACTGTTCCGGAGATCAACGTCCTCGCCGTCATCATCGCCACGCTCTCCACCATGGTGATCGGCACTATCTGGTACACCCCCAAGGTCTTCGGGAACTACTGGATGCGAACAGCGAAAGTGAACCCGAGCGGAGACGCGAAGGACGCCGTCAAGCCGATCCTCATCACCCTCGTGGTCAGTTTCATCAGCGCCTCGGTCCTCGCGGGCGGCGCTGCCATCGCCCAGGATTTCTACGGCGGCAACTTCCTGGTCAATACCCTTATCACCGCGGTCATCCTGTGGGCGGGGTTCACCGCGTCACGGTTCATCACACATGATGCCTTCGAGGGGCGCCCCGCCGGACTTACTGTCCTCAACGTCGCCCACGAGCTGGTTACCTTCGTGGTGATGGCACTGATCATCGGCCTCTTCGGGATCAGTGCGGCCTGACTTCCGGCGCCGCCTGCGGGAGGTTGCTCTTAAAAGGTGAACTATGTTTCACTTGTTGTACGGAGGGGAGTATCCCCCTGTCAGTCCATCGTCATTACGGCGGCCCGAGTGCTTCCCGGTGGACGGGCCGGCAGTCCGGCGGGAAAGACCTCCAGTTGGTAGTAACTGACTGGAAGCAGGTACCCCATGAACGTGCCCTTGTGGCTCTGGTTGGCCGTCATCGGCCTCATTCTCCTGATGCTGACCGTCGATCTGGTGGCGCATCGTCGTGCACATGTTATTTCCGTCCGCGAAGCCGCCATCTGGTCGACCGTCTGGGTCATCATGGGTGTGGCGTTCGGCGGGGTAGTGTGGCTCGGTTGGGGCGCCGAGTTCGGCCAGCAGTATTTCGCTGGTTATGTCATCGAAAAGTCGCTGGCCGTGGACAACGTTTTCGTCTGGGCCATCATCTTCGCCTTCTTCGGTGTGCCCCGTCAGTACCAACACCGTGTCCTCTTCCTGGGCGTTCTCGGAGCTCTCATCTTCCGGGGGATTTTTATCGCTGCCGGGGCGGTGATTATCGCAAGTGCCGAATGGGTGCTCTACGTGTTCGCGGTATTCCTGATCTTCACCGGCTACAAGATGCTCAGGCAGCGCAACGAGCACATCGACCCGGCGAAGTCACGGACTCTGAAACTCTTCCGGCGTTACGTTCCCATGACCGATACCTTCTACGGTCAGCGCCTTCTCGTGCGGAAAAACGGACTTCTTCTCGCAACGCCGTTGCTCGCTGTCCTGGTGATGGTGGAGGTCACCGACATCGTCTTCGCGGTCGATTCGATCCCCGCGATCTTCGCCGTGACCGATGAGGTGTTCCTCGTGTTCACCGCCAACGCCTTCGCAATTCTCGGTCTGCGCGCCATGTACTTCCTCCTCGCGGACCTGATCCACCGATTCATCTATCTGAAGGTCGGACTGGCTCTGGTGCTGGTGTGGGTCGGCATCAAGATGGTGCTCAAGGTCGACCTTTATTACATTCCTACCCCGATCTCCCTGGCAGTAATCCTCACGATCCTCGCCGTCTCGGTTGCGGCCAGCCTTCTTGCGACTCGTGGGCAGAAGCGCCAGGTGCTCCCGACGCCGACGACTCCTCCATTCCGTGAGGCCACACCTGAAGAGATGGATGACCTCCAGCCGCTTTGGCGTAAGAATGGCGTGGTGGCCGGTGTGGGTGCCGGCAAGGGGGACACAGGCACAGACAACTAAGGAGGCGGCATGTCGGGTGCCGTGGAGGGCCCGGCAGCAGGCCAGGAACCGGAGGACACGAGGGACGAAAGTCGCCCCTCGTGGACCATCCTCACCAACCATGGGCACGTTCTGCTGGCGGTTGCATACGATCCGAACATGCTCGTTGAAGATATCGCCAAACGTGTGGGCATCACACGGCGCGCAACCCTCCACATCCTGAAGGACCTCGAGGAGGCCGGGTACATCCAGCGCGTGAAAGAGGGGCGTCGGACGCACTACCTTGTGGAGGGGAACCGCCCATTCAGGCACCCCGCTGAATCAGACCACGACGTCGGGGCGCTGCTGAAGATCTTCGCCAGGGAAGTCCCCGGGAACGGCCACCCGGACCACTGAAGTGCTCGTTAGCATGGACCTATGGCTCCAAACGTAAACATCACCGGTGACAGCGAGGCGGATCAGCTGCTGTCCGACGATCCGCTTGCCCTCCTGGTCGGCATGCTCCTCGACCAGCAGGTCGCAATGGAAACGGCATTCGCCGGACCGGCCAAGATCAAGGACCGGCTGGGCACCTTCGATGCCGCCGCCATCGCAGATCACGACGCCGACGGTTTCGGTGAGTTGTGCCGTACCCCTCCCGCGGTGCACCGCTACCCCGGAAACATGGCGGGACGGATTCAGTCGCTGTGCCGCACCGTGGTCGACGAGTGGGACGGTGATGCGTCGGCGATCTGGACCCGCGGTGAACCCGACGGTCCGGAGGTTCTGCGGAGGCTGAAGGGCCTGCCCGGCTTCGGTGACCAGAAGGCGAAAATCTTCCTCGCGCTGCTCGGAAAACGCTATGGCTTCACCGGACAGGGCTGGCAGGAATCGGCCGGCGCCTACGGTGAAGAAGGAAGCTTCCGGTCCGTTGCGGACATCGTGGACCCGGAGTCCCTCACGAAGGTGCGCGAGACCAAACGGGCAGCAAAGGCCGCCGCGAAGCAGAAAGCCTGACCCCACTCTATGAGTTATGACCGTAACCCGTCTTGACTCATAACGCGTCGGAGCTTAACGTCATCACTGTAAGACCATTTTGGTTATGACGTTATGAGGAGTCCCATGAGAAGCGGTACCGCTACCGGACTGTGGCTCGCGCTTCTGTCGGCTGCCTGCTTCGGCGTCTCCGGCCCGTTCGCGAAGTCACTGCTGGAAATCGGTTGGAGCCCGGGAGCCGCCGTTGGAATCCGCATCGGCGGCGCTGCCCTCGTGTTGCTCATCCCCGTCGCCATCGGCCTCCGTGGACGCTGGGGCACCCTCCGACGTAATGCGCTCACGCTCATCATCTACGGGGTGACCGCCATAGCGCTGTGCCAGTTCTTCTACTTCAGTGCGGTGCAGCGCATGTCCGTCGGTGTCTCCCTGCTCCTCGAGTACCTCGCACCCGTGCTCATTGTGGGCTGGCTGTGGGCCCGTTCTCGTCGGGGGCCGAGCAGGCTGACCATCAGCGGGTCCATCGCGGCCATGCTGGGCCTGCTCCTCGTTCTCGACCTCACCGGGGACCAGCGGCTGGACCCCATCGGCGTGCTCTATGGACTCGCAGCCGCTGTCTGTCTCGCCGTGTTCTTCGTGATGGCAGCCAAGGCCGACGACGATCTCCCGCCCCTCATCATGGCCGGCGGAGGCATGGTGGTCGGCGCGCTGACAATCCTGGTTCTCGGGCTCGTGGGCGTGATGCCCTTCACGTTCGAGTTCCGCGACGTTACCCTCGCCGGCTGGCAGACTCACTGGCTCGTTCCGGTTCTGGCGCTTGTCCTGATCGCCACGGTGCTCGCCTACGTCACCGGCATCTTCGCCGCTCGTTGCCTCGGCTCGAAGGTCGCATCCTTTGTCGGGCTTACGGAGGTCATGTTCGCAGTCCTGGCGTCCTGGCTGATCCTGGGCGAGCTTCCTTCTCCGATCCAGTTGCTTGGCGGGGCGCTCATTGTGGGGGGAGTGGTCCTCGTCCGCATCGACGAACTGCGCCAACCGGCGGACCCCGCGGACCCGCTCGACCAGCCGAACGCCGTCGAACCCGTGCCCTCCGCTCGGCGCAACTGAGGGATTACTTGCCGAACCGGCGCAGCCGTAGCGAGTTGGCCACCACCAGCACGGAGCTTGCTGCCATGGCACCGCCGGCAATCATCGGGTTCAGTAGGCCCAGCGCGGCAACCGGGATGCCGATCGTGTTGTAGAAGAACGCCCAGAACAGGTTGCTCTTGATGGTGCCGAGCGTCTTGCGTGAGAGCTCGATCGCCTGAGCCACCTGGTCGAGGCTGTTGCCCATCACGGTGAGGTCGGCGGCTTCAATTGCAACGTCGGTACCCGACCCCATCGCGATACCGAGGTCCGCCTGGGCCAACGCAGCGGCGTCGTTCACGCCGTCGCCGGCCATCGCCACGGTGGCTCCTTCCGATTGGAGCCGTTTCACGGCGTCGACCTTGCCTTCGGGGAGGACGTCAGCCATGACGTCCTCGGGCGCGATGCCCACTTCCGCGGCGATCTTCCGTGCGACCGGGGCGTTGTCACCGGTGAGCAGCATCGGCCGAAGACCCAGCTCCTTCAGCCTCGCAATGGCTGCGGCTGAAGACTCCTTGACGGTGTCCTGGAGGCTGATCAGCCCCACAACCTCGCCATCGACCGCGACCCAGATCGCAGTGGAACCGGCCTCCTGCTCCGCAGCGAGGGCCGAACGGTGCGCGTCGGTGATGACGACGTCGTTCTCTTCAAGCCAACCGGCACGCCCGGCCAGCACCACCGAGCCGCCAACCGTGCCGCGCACGCCGCCGCCGGCGGCGCTCACGAAATCACTGACCTTCGGGTGCCCCGGCGCGGCCGCGGCGATGGCCTGGGCGATCGGGTGCTCACTGGCTGACTCCACGGCCGCCGCAAGCGCCAGCACGTCCTCACGGCCACGAGAACCAAGTACGACGACGTCCGTCACCGACAACCGGCCGCTGGTCACTGTTCCGGTCTTGTCCAGGACGATGGTGTCCACCGTTCGGGTGTCTTCAAGAACCTGCGGCCCGCGGATAAGAATGCCGAGCTGGGCTCCCCGACCTGTACCGGTGAGCAGCGCCGTCGGGGTTGCAAGGCCGAGCGCACAAGGGCAGGCAATCACCATGACGGCGACGGCGGCGGTGAATGCGGCCTGCACGTCTCCCGTAAGGACCATCCAGGCAATGAAGGTGAGTACAGCGATGACCAGGACCACCGGCACAAACACGGCGCTGACCCGGTCAGCAAGCCGGGCGATGGGTGCCTTGCCGCTCTGCGCCTGGCTGACCAGCCGCCCCATCTGGGCGAGGGTGGTCTCGCTTCCCACCCGGGTTGCGCGGACAATCAGGCGCCCGGAAGTGTTGATCGTGGCACCGGTAACCGTGCTTTCCGGCCCAACCTCGACCGGAAGCGATTCCCCGGTGATCAGAGAGGTGTCAACGGTGCTGCGGCCGTCAACAACGAAGCCGTCGGTGGGAATCTTCTCGCCGGGTCGGACAACGAACTCGTCACCATGCACCAACGACGACGCCGGCACCTTCACTTCGACGCGTTCGCCGTTGCGGTCGCGCAGCACGGTCGCGTCCTTGGCGCCCAGGTCCAGGAGCGACTTCAGCGCATCACCCGCCCGCTGCTTGGCGTTGGCTTCGAAATAACGCCCGAGCAGAAGGAAGGTCACGATTACGGTGGCCACTTCGAAGTAAAGCCCGTGATCGCCCATGTCCATTCCGACGTGCGCAGTGACCATGGGGTCGGCGAGGAGTTGCACGAGGGAGAAGAGGTAGGCCGCCGTAACGCCGATGGACACGAGTGTGTCCATGGTGGAGGAGAAGTGCCGGGCGTTAATGGCCGCGGCTTTGTGAAAGGACCAGGCCGACCAGGTGACCACCGGCGTGCTGAGCGCCAGCACCACCCAGCCCCAGTGCGGGAACTGAAGTGGCGGAATCATCGAAATGAGGAACACCGGCACGGTGAGGATGGCGGCTGCGATCAGACGCGGCCGCAGTTGAGCGGCCGTCCCGCCGTGCGTCAGGTGGTCAGGGCTGCCGTCGTGCCCAGCGGGCGCCAACCCGGCAGCGGCCGGTTCGCCTTCCGACGACGGCCCCGGTTGGTGCTCCTGCTTCTTCAACTGCGCGGTGTACCCGGTGGCGTTGACGGTCTTGACGATGTCCTCGTCCGAGATGTGCGCGGGTGCCGTGACCACCGCAGATTCCAACGGCAGGTTCACGCTCGCCTCAACACCGTCCAGCTTGCCGAGCTTCCGCTCCACCCTGCCCACGCAGGAGGCACAGGTCATGCCCTGGATATCCAGTTCAACGGTCCGGGTGGCGCCTGCTGTCTCTGCAAGGTCCGGTTCGGTGGTCATGATGGTCCTTCCAGGCCGGCTGGGCGCCGGCCGTCTGTCGGCGTGTTGCTACGCGTCGTTGGAGACGACGACGTAACCGGCTTCAGCTACTGCTTCGCCGATCTGCTCGGGGTCGATGTCGCTCTCGGAGTTGACGACTGCGGTGGAAATTCCGCCCTTGTTCAGGTCCACGGTGACGCTCTGGACGCCGTCGATCGCCGAGATTTCCTCGGTGACGGAGTCGACGCAGTGGCCGCAGGTCATGCCCGAGATGCTGACGGTGGTGGTGCTCATGATTGTTCTCCTTGTGTTGGCTTGCAGGGTTCCGGTTACCGCAACAGGCGACTGATCGCTGCTGAGGCTTCCTGCACTTTTTCGTTGACTGCCCGGGGGTCTCCGGAGGTCTGTGACTCGTTGGCGGCGCCGACAACGCAGTGAGCAATGTGCTCCTCGAGGAGCCCGATGCTCACAGCATGCAAGGCCTTGTTCACGGCCGAGACCTGGGTGAGGACGTCGATGCAGTACTTGTCCTCCTCCACCATCCGCGCGATCCCGCGCACTTGTCCTTCGATGCGCTTGAGCCGGCGGAGGTAGGCCTCCTTGTCGGCGGTGTAGCCGTGGTGCTGTTCAATGGTTTCCTGCGTCATGATTCCTCCCGGGTCGCACATTCAATCTATACCCGTAGGGGGTATCGGTCAAGTACCCCTGGGGGGTATGCAGGTGGGAACGATCGGTGCGGTGCCCTACGTTAGATAGCAAGACACGAAAGGCAACCTTCATGACCCTCAACCTTGAGGCGTGGCAGAAGCGCGTCCTCCTCCTCCTCGGCCTCGTCGCCGTGGCCGGTCTGTTTGCGCTCGCCTTCACCGCCGGGAGAGTGGCAGCGGCACCGCAGAACCCGGGCAATAACAGCGCGGACGCAGGATTCGCCCGCGACATGCAGATCCACCACGCCCAGGCTGTGGAGATGTCACGGATCGTCCGCGACAGGACTGACGACGTCGTCCTGCGCACCATCGCGTATGACATCGCGATGACACAGCAGCACCAGATCGGCCAGATGTACGCGTGGCTGCAGGAGTGGGGTCTGCCCCAGAGCACCGATGCGGACCGCATGGCCTGGATGGCCGGCAGCGGCCATGCCCACACCGGAGAGGGCAGCCAGGGCGACGCCGGTACGGTCGCCCCTGACGGCCTGATGCCCGGTATGGCGACGCCCGAAGAGCTGCAGGCACTGTCGGAAGCGTCTGGCGAGGACGCTGAACGGCTCTATCTGGAGCTCATGATCGACCATCATGAGGCAGGAGCCGATATGGCACGCGCGGGTGCGGACCTGGCCCAGGAGCCGAGGGTCCGCGAGCTGGCGCAGAAGATGGCGGAAGGGCAGGTCATCGAAATTGTGGAGATGGAAAAGCTCCTGGCGCAGCGCTAGGTCTGCTGCCCGGTACATTTAGACCCGAACCCCTTGAAAGTTACAGAAGGAATCAGCGCGTTGAACAAGAAGCGAGCTCAGGAGAATATTGACCGCCAGGCGCGGTTGGCTGCACTCCAGTCACAGCAGCGGGCCAGCGAACGGAAGCGGAACAGTTTGATTTTCGGCGGGATCGCGCTGGTGATTGTCGCCATCATCGTCGCCGTCACAATCGTGATCGTGCAGCAGGTTCAGGAGAACAACCGGGTCGATGAGCTCGCCGGACAGGACATCGAGGGCGTTGAGACCATCGAGGTGACCTCGTTCGAGCATGTGCAGGGCACGGTCGAGTATGAGCAGGCTCCTCCGGTGGGCGGTGACCACAGTCCGCTCTGGACGAACTGCGGCATCTACACGGAGCCGATTCCGAATGAGAACACGGTCCACTCTCTGGAGCACGGCGCCGTGTGGATCACGTACCAGCCGGACCTGCCGCAGTCGGAGATCGACGCGCTCACGGATCTGGTGGGTGACCGGGGCTACGTCCTTCTGAGCCCGTACGAGGGTCAGGAGTCGCCGGTCATGGCCAGTGCGTGGGGCCTGCAGCTCGGCGTCGATTCAGCTGAGGATGAGCGCCTTGCCGCCTTCCTTGCAAAGTATGTCCAGGGCGAGCAGACCCGCGAGCCGGGTGCGTCCTGCGACGGAGCACTGGACCCCTCCGCCTAGACCTCGTTGAGTTGGCAGGACACGCCGCGTTTCCTTCGGGATTCGCGGCGTGTCCTGCTTAATGAACCCTACGCGGATGTTGGTTTGCGCAGGCTCCAGAAAGCCAGCGCCGCAGCGGCGACCATGAGCACCGCACCGATACCGGCAGTGACCACCACGCCGCTGTCGAAGGCATGAAACGCTGATTCGAGCAGGAGGGAGCCGGTTTCGGCAGGCAGCTCCGACGCAACGTTGATAGCGCCGCCCAGCGTTTCCGTCGCCGTCGTGCCCTGCCCTGCGCTCAGTCCGGCGGGGAGCACGAGGTGCTCCTGGTAGGAAGCCAGCAGGATGCTGCCGAGGAGCGCGGTCCCGAAGACGGAACCAACCTCGTAGGCTGTCTCGGAAATCGCCGAAGCGGCACCGGCTTTGGCGGCCGGGACACTGGACAGGATGAGGTCGTTCGACACCGTCTCCGATGCTCCCACTCCCGCGCCGAGCAGGACGAAGGCTGCCAGCAACGCCGCGATTGATCCGCCCTCGCTGGTCAGGGCAACAAACGCATAGGCTGCCGCCGAGAGCAGCAAAGCCGTCGGTACCACCCGGTGTGGTGGGACCCGCCGCACCAGGGGCACGACTGTCAGCCCGGCAATGATCGTCATGACCAGGCCCGGCACCAGCACAACGCCGGCCTCGAGCGGGCTGAGGCCGAGTACCAGCTGCAGGTGCTGGGATACGAAGTAGAGGAACCCCACCAGCGAAAAGATCGCGAGCAGGTTCACCAGCACCGCGCCGGTGAACGGCCGAACCGTGAAGAGCCGCACGTCGAGCATCGGGTTCTCGCGCGTCAGCTGACGCCGGACAAAGCCCGTTCCCGCGGCAAGACCAATGACGACGGCGGCCGCGACTACCGCCGCCGACCCCCCTTTGGCGAAGGTCTTGATGGCGAAAACGATGGGCAGCATTGTTCCCACGGAGAGCACAATGCTGACGTAATCCACGCGGCCGGGATTCGGATCTGCCGACTCCGGGACAAGGAGTGGCGTGACGGCGAGCAGAACCAGCAGTACGGGGACCGCCAGCAGGAAGACCGAGCCCCACCAAAAATGCTCCAGGAGCGCCCCACCCACCAGTGGACCCAGTGCCGCACCGGCCGAAAAGCCCGCAGCCCACACCGCGACGGCAAGGCGGCGCTGATTGCGGTCAAGGAAGATGTTCCGGATCAGCGACAGCGTGGAAGGCATCAGCATGGCTCCGAAAACGCCCAGCCCTACACGGGCCGCGACGAGGAGTTCCGCGGTGGGTGCGAAGGCGGCGGCAACCGAGAATACGGCAAAGCCGGTGGCGCCGATCATGAGGAGCCGGCGTCGTCCGAAGCGGTCTCCGAAGCTGCCCATCGCGACGAGCAGGCCGGCGAGCACCAGCGGATAACTGTCGATGATCCACAGCAACGTTGTGCCGCTGGTGTTGAAGGCCAGCGAGATTTCCGGCATGGCAAAGCTCAGAACGGTGTTGTCCACCGCCACCAGCAGGACCGGCAGCATGAGGGCCGCGAGCGCGCCCCACTCACGGCGGCCGGCCAGAGGGGTGCTGACAACCGGGGAGTTCGCAGCCGAGACAGACATGTACTGAGTCATGGATCAAAGCTATACCGTCCAGCCGGTACAGTAAAGCCTGAAGGCTTCAGTATGATGAACGTCATGGCCAGTGCCCGGGAGCGGATCCTCGACAGCTTCGAAAGCATTCTCATTAGCGACGGCGAGCGGAGCGCCACGATGGAATCGGTCGCTGCAGCCGCTGACGTCTCCAAGGGCGGCCTGCTCTACCACTTTCCCTCCAAGGAAGCCCTGGTTGATGGACTGGCTGAGCGTCTGGAAGGGCTGGTTGCCCGTGACCGCGAGGCTATGGCCGCCGATCCCGAGGGCCCGGCGCGTTACTACGTGCGCACCTCCATGTATGAGAACAGCCCGCTGGATCGGGCGCTTGTTGCCATGGCGCGGTTGGCGCAGCAGGGACACCCGAAGGCGCAGGCAACCTTCGCGCTCATTCAGGAGCAGTGGCTCGGTGCCCTTGAGGCCGAGCTGGGAAGCCGGGCCGTTGCCCGTGCGGTCAAGCTCCTCGGGGACGGGTTGTATTACGACGCCGCGTTCTTCGCCGGTGCGGGCTCTGAGCAGCAGAGCGGCGAAGAGCTGAAGGAGGTCCTCGCCATCGTGGACCTGATCGTCCGCGAGGGTGCACAGGCGCAGGGCGGGGCCTAACCGGGGCCCGCAAATTCTCGACGCCCCCTATCCACTTCGGCGAGCACTGGGTCTACGATGCTTCCATGGCTGAGCGACAGTGGTCCGGACACGTCTTCATCGGAATGAGCGTCGACGGCATGATCGCCAGGGCCGATGATGACCTGGACTGGCTGATGGGCGCCGCGGGCGAAGCGGAGGATCCCGAAGCGTCAGGCTTCCTTGAGTTCATGGCCTCGGTGGATCACCTGGTGATGGGGAGGAGCACGTACGACATCGTCGAGGCGATGGGGGAGTGGTTCTACGGCGATACACCGGTGTACGTGTTGAGCACTACGCTCCAGACAGATGATCCCCGCATCCGGATTGCGCGCTCACTGGATGAGGTCACGGCAATGCTCGACGACGACGGTGCGCGCAACGTGTACGTCGACGGTGGCAGGACAGTGCGCACGTTCCTCGCGGCGGGCTTGATCAAGACGCTCACGCTCACGCGGGTCCCCCTGCTCATTGGAGAAGGTAAGCCGCTGTTTGGTGCCCTCCCAGCCGATGTGCGCCTGCAACTCGATGAGGTCAAGGCCCTTGACGGCGGTGCGGTGCAGACACGCTACACCGTCCTCTAGGAAAACCGGCAAAACCCTTGACTCAGTCACCATTGGGGGAATAATCTACAACCAAATGGTTGTAGATCAGCTTTCGGAATCTGAAGTGGACCGGTTGTTCCACGCTCTCGCGGACAGTACCCGGCGCAGCATTGTTGTCCGCGCCATCAGCGAGGAGCATTCGGTTTCAGCCATGGCTGCGCACTACGCCATGAGCTTCGCGGCGGTGCAGAAGCATGTAGCGGTGCTGGAACAGGCAGCGCTCATCACCAAGGAGAAGCGCGGAAGGGAGCAGATTGTGCGCGCCAACCGGGAAACAGTCAGGAAGGCACGGCAACTGCTGGACGAGTACGAAAATATCTGGCGGCAACGCGTCGACCGGATTGCGGACATCCTCGCCGAGGGCTAGAAGTCAAGATCAGGAAGGGCAGCACCATGGCTGTAATCAGCACGGAAAAGGACCTCGAGGCACTCAGCCTCACGGTCGTTGCAGAGTTTGACGCCGCCGTCGAACGCGTTTGGCAGATATGGGAGGATCCGCGCCAGCTTGAGCGCTGGTGGGGCCCGCCCACCTGGCCGGCGACTTTCGACAAGCATGAGTTCCGCGAAGGCGGCTCAGCCAGCTACTACATGACCGGGCCCGACGGAGAGAAGAGCCGGGGCTGGTGGAAGTTCACCGCCATTGAATCACCCAGCCGCCTTGAATTCGACGACGGCTTCGCTGATGAGGCGGGTGCGCCGGTCGAGGCGATGGGCGAGACTCACGCCGTCATCACCCTGGAGGAAGTTGAAGCAGGCCGCACGCGCATGACCGTGGCATCCCGCTTCGAGAGCGTGGACCAGCTCCAGCAGATGCTCGACATGGGCATGGAGGAAGGACTGCAGCAGGCCATGGGCCAGATCGACGGGATTCTCGCCGAGCGGGCCAGCGTCTGACCAAAAAGCAATGGCCTCGGCGGGTTGTTGAACCCGCCGAGGCCATCACATGACAGCCGTCAGGCCTTTACCGCCAGCACGTTGCACGCGGCGCCCAACAGGATCGACTGGGCAGTGGAGCCCATGATCAGCTTGCCCACCGGCGTGCGGTGGCGCAGCCCGATGACGATGAGCTCGGCAGCGTTGCGTTCGGCAGCTTCGAGCACGTCTTCGGCAGCGGTGTCCTTGGAAGTTCCGTGGTGGAGGGTGAAGTCCACACCGGATGCCTGCAGCGTGCGCTGGAGGCGGGACATGTCGTCGTCGTCGGCGAAGGCGGGGTCCACCAGCCGGTCAGCGCGGGTGGTGTTGACCACCACCAGCTTCGCACCGCGCTGCTTCGCCTCTTCGACAGCGGCCTTCGCCGCGGCATCGCCCAGCGCGTTCGGCACGTAGCCGAGTACAACGGCACTCATCTTCCGCCTTCTTTCTGGTCAACTGCTGCGACCGTGGTTTCTTCGAGGACCTCGGACTCCATGGCCTTCTGCCTCTTCTTCAGCCAGAAGGAGAGGACGAAGATAACAATGAGCACCACGTAGATGGCCGCAGCGATCGGCGTGCTCACGAGGGCGATCGGGTCGCCCTGCGAGATCGCCAGGGAGCGCCGCAGCTGGTCCTCAAATATCGGTCCGAGGATCAGGCCGACCACCATCGGTGCGATCGGGTAGCCGTAGCGGCGCATGAAGAATCCGATCACGCCAACCACCAGCAGGACGAAGACGTCCACGGGGGTGAAGTTCACCGAGAAAGCGCCCATGGCGGCGAAGACCAGGATCCCGGAGTAGAGGTAGGGCCGTGGGATCTGCAGGATCTTCACCCAGATGCCCACGAGTGGCAGGTTCAGGACCAGCAGCATCAGGTTGCCGACGTAGAGGCTCGCGATCAGCGCCCACACCAGTGCACCCTCAACTTCGAACAGCAGGGGTCCGGGCTGGATGTTGTAACGCTGGAACGCAACGAGCATCATGGCCGCGGTGGCCGTCGTCGGAATACCAAGGGTCAAGAGTGGGACCAGCACGCCGGCAGCTGCCGCGTTGTTGGCCGATTCCGGCCCCGCGACTCCCTCGATTGCTCCCTTGCCGAACTGCTTCTTGTGCTCGCCCTTTGCGAGCTTCCGCTCCGAAGCGTAGGACAGGAAGGTTGCGACGTCGGCGCCGCCGGCAGGAATGGTTCCCACCGGGAAGCCGATGAAGGTTCCTCGGAGCCAGGGCTTCCAGGATCGCTTCCAGTCTTCCTTGCGCATCCAGCTTGTCCAGCGTCCGGCGACAGGAATCACCTTCACGGGTCCGTGGCGGAGCCGTGAAGCTACATAGAGTGCCTCACCGACCGCGAAGAGCGCCACTGCAACAAGCACGACGTCGATACCGTCCGCCAGGAACGGGTTGCCGAAGGTGTAGCGCTGCTGGGCGGTCAGTGCATCGACGCCGATCAGCGCGATGAAAAGGCCCAGCGCCAGGGATGCGAGACCGCGCAGCACGGAGGCTCCAAGCAGGGCGCCGACGGTCAGGAATGCAACGATCATCAGCGCGACGTACTCGGTGGGTCCGATCTGTACGGCGAATTCGGCGACGTAAGGTGCGACGAAGCTGAGCAGCACGGTGGCCACGGTTCCGGCTATGAAGGAGCCGATCGCCGCCGTCGCCAGCGCCGCAGCACCCCGGCCCGCCTTGGCCATCTTGTTGCCCTCCAGGGCGGTCACAATGGAGGCGGATTCACCTGGCGTGTTCAGGAGGATCGAAGTAGTTGACCCGCCATACATACCGCCGTAGTAGATGCCCGCGAAGACGATAATCGCCGCCGTGGGTTCGAGGCTGTAGGTGATGGGCATGAGCAGCGCCACTGTCATGGCGGGGCCGATGCCGGGCAGGACACCTACTGCAGTACCTACCAGTACGCCTCCCAGCGCGTACAGCAGGTAGATGGGCTGCATCGCAACGCTGAAGCCTTCGAGCAGTGCAAAGAAGTTATCCATTGAAGATTGCCACCCCTTCCAGGAGGAACCCAGGCGGCAGCGAGACTCCGAGGAGGCCTGCGAACACAAACTGGAGGATCAGGGCGAGTACGACGGCGATAATCGCGTTGCGCCACCACGGTTTGGCACCGAGGGACCACGCGGCGCCGAAGAACAGTACGGCTGCCGCTACCGGCCAGCCGAGGGGGACGATGAGTGCAATGTGGATCGCGAGAAACCCCACGAGTTTGCCGACGGTCAGCCAGTCGGTCTTCACGCTGGGGTCAATGTCCTCGCCCTCCTCGGCGGCTCCGGTGTGCCCGCGCAGCAGCTGAATGATCAGCCCGATGCCGATGGCCACCATGATGCCGGAGACGATGAAGGGGAAAACGCGGGGACCGACAACACCGGCTGAGGGAGGAATCGGGATTCCTGCCCCGGCGACGAATCCAACGATGCCGACGCAAACAATGAGTCCTGCGAAGACCAGTTCTCCGAGGGGCCGAGCGGGCGCGGTATCAGTACCGCGCCCGCTCGATGCCGCGTTGATTGAAGAGCTCATCGTCGTTACAGCAGGCCGATCTCGGTCAGCGTGGTCTTGACGGTGGCGATGTCTTCCTCGAGGAAGGCCTCGAACTCCTCGCCGGCAAGGAAAGCGTCAGACCAGGCGTTGGTTTCGAGCGTGGTCTGCCACTCTTCGGTCTCCGACATCTTGGTCACGAGCTCCGTCAGCTCTTCGGCCTTGGCCTCGTCGATGCTGCCCGGTGCCACGACGCCGCGCCAGTTGGTCAGCACCAGGTCGATGCCCTCGTCGGTCAGGGTGGGGACGTCCGGCAGCAGGGCGGCGGGCTCGTCACCGGAGACTGCCAGCGCGCGCACCTTCCCGGCCTTTACCTGTTCGGCGTACTCGCCGACGCCGGAGATTCCGGCAGAAACCTTGTTGCCGAGCAGCGCCGCGAGGGACTCGCCGCCACCGGAGTAGGGGATGTAGTTGAGGTTCTCCGGGCTGATGCCGGCTTCCTTGAGCATCTGGCCCGCGAGGATGTGGTCTGCACCGCCGGCTGATCCGCCGGTGATGGAAACGCCCTGGCCGTCCTTCTCGATGGCGGACAGCAGATCATCGACTGTCTGGAACGGCGAGTCGGCCGGTACGACGACGATCAGCGGCTCTTCCGTCAACCGTGCGATCGGGGTGGTGTCCTCGATGCGGGTCTCGGCGGCGTTGGTTTCGACGGCACCGACCATCACGTAGCCCATGACCATCAGCGTGTTCGGGTCCTTCTCTGTGGCTAGCTGTGCAAGGCCGTTGGTGCCTCCGGCGCCGCCGACGTTGACAACTGACGCGTTATCTACGAGGTCGGTCTCCTGCAGGTCCTTCTGCATGGCACGGCCCGTCTGGTCCCATCCGCCGCCCGGGTCAGCGGGGACGATGATGTTGAGCCGGTCAATCCCGGCTTCTGCTTCTGCGCCGCCGCCGCCTCCGGACGTGGTGCCGCATGCCGACAGTGCAAGGACAGATGCGACGCCGATCGCGCCGACAGCCGACAAGCGCTTCTTTGTGCTCTCGAGCTTCATTGGGTTTTCCTTCCATCAGTGTGATGCGCCTCACCACACGTTCAGGTCCAGCGTAGGAAGGGAAAAGTGGCGTGGGAACCATACGGTCACAACGTGCGTAGTGGTCTTTATGGTCATGGTCACAGTCGCAGGTCCGACCATGCCCACAGGTCCGGTCTCAGCCATGATCCCGAGGCAGGCTCATACACCCAATCATGCGAGAATGGAAGGATGATCCGCACGATGTCGCTTAGATCACAACTGTTTTTTCTGCAGTTGTTGATTGTGCTGATCATTGTGCTGGTTGCCGGAACGGTCGCCGTCCGGATGCAGGAGCAGCAGATCCGTGACGCTTACCAGGGCCGCATGGTCGGGGTGGCGCAGTCCATGGCGCAGCTGCCGTCGGTGGTGGACGCGTTCGACGACGAGGATCCCAGCTCGGTGATCCAGCCGATCGCTGAACTCACCAGGCAGGCGACCGGGGTCACCTACGTGGTGGTGACTGACGACGTCGGAATACGGTATTCGCACCCGAATCCGGACATGATCGGCCAGATGGTCTCGACTGATCCGTCCGTCCCACTCTCCGGCGAAACTTACATCGGCACACAGACCGGAACGCTGGGCGAGTCATGGCGGGTGAAAGTGCCCATCCGGAGCGAGGACGGCACTGTGATCGGGACCGCGTCGGTCGGCACCCTCGAGTCGACCCTCGCCGCTGACCTGCAGGAAGACATGCCGGTGCTCCTCGCCTGGCTGATCTTTGCCGCGCTGGCCGGTACGGCGGGTTCAATCTGGATCTCCAGGCTCATCTGGCGCCGTATTTACCGACTGGAACCGGAAGAGATTGCCGCGCTGCTTGAAACTCGCGACGCAATGCTCCATGGCATCGGTGAAGGCGTTGTGGCGGTTGACGAACGTGGCCGGCTGGCCGTGCTCAATGACGAGGCCAGAAGGTTGCTCGACCTTGGTGATGAAGCGATTGGAAGGTCGGCAAGCTCCGTTTTGGACCCCGCGCTCTCGAGCATGTTCGGATCAGCCGGTGACGCCGATGAAACCGTTCTCGTGGGAGAACGGGTGCTGCTCGCACGCTCGAGTGACGCCGTCGTCGACGGCCGGCGGGTGGGCAGCGTGCTGATCCTGCGTGACCGCACGGAACTGCACCAGTTGCTGCTGGATCTCGACGGAGCGCGGGATGTTACCCAGGCACTGCGAAGCCAGGCACACGAGTTCGCGAACAAGATGCATGTCATCTCGGGCCTGCTTGAACTGGGCCATACGGATAAGGCGGTCGACTTTATCTCGCGGTCCGGGCACGGCGGCTCGGTGGTTTCGGGAGACGTTTCGCCCGGCGTCAGCGATCCGGACACGGCCAGTCTCCTGATGGCCAAGACCACGATCTGCGCGGAGAAGGGCATCATGCTGATCGTCGACGAGACGTCGACCTTCGAGCCGGATGGCACCACCGACCCGGTCACAGTCCTGGGGAACCTCGTCGACAATGCGGTCGACGCCGTCGGCTCCAACGGAACCATTCACGTTCAGCTGACCTCCCATGCCGGAGGCTGCTCCATTGCGGTGTCCGACGACGGCCCTGGCATTCCGGAAGAACTGCGCTCTGACGTGTTTGCCTCCGGTTTCTCGACGAAGGACGCGGCGGGCTCCGGCTCCCGCGGATTCGGGCTCGCGCTCGTGCACAGGGTGGCCGAGCGCCGCTCCGGCTCAGTCACGGTCACGGAGTCGGTGCTGGGCGGTGCGCACATTGAGGTGAGGCTCGGCCCCGCGCCTCAGCCGTCGGCCCACGCTGACCCGCAGCCAACAGAGCTCCATCCCGCGCGCACTACCGGAATGCTGACTCCATGAGCCTCATCCGAACGCTGGTCGTCGACGACGATCAGGAAATCGCCGGTGTGCACTCAGGTTTCCTGCTGGCGCACGGAGGCTTCGACGTCGTCGGCGTTGCCAATTCCGGTGGTGAGGCGCTCGAGAAGGTGCGCGACCTGAAACCCGAGCTGATGCTGCTCGACATCCACCTGCCGGACATGTCGGGCATCGAGGTGCTTCGGGCGGCCCGGAACCTGCCCGGGGACCCGGTGGACATCATCGCCATCACCGCGGCACGGGAGCTGGAAACGGTCCGCGCCGCAATGGCCGGCGGCGTGCTCCACTACCTCGTCAAGCCTTTCAACTCAAAGGTGCTGATGCAGCGCCTTGATGACTATGTGCGGCACCGGGCAAGCATCATGGAACACAGCTCCGTCTCGGCCGGGCCGCTGGATCAGGAACGCATCGACAGGCTGCTTGCCGCCACGCCGACGAAGGCATCGTCCACGGTATCCCCGGTGCTCACGGTGTCACTGCCGAAAGGCCTGTCCCAGCCCACGCTCGAGGCGGTGATCGGCGCGCTCCGCTCTTCCGGATCGGGATTCTCAGCGTCCGAGGTTGCGGCGCAGTTGGGTCTCGCCCGGGTGAGCGCGCGGAGATACCTGGAGTACCTCGTCACGAAGGGCAACGCCCGCATTGTGCCCAAGTACGGTGCGGCGGGCAGGCCGGAGAAGTTCTACGTCTGGACCCGAAACTAGTCCGCAGCAACGGGTTCACAGCGGCCCGGGAAGCGATTAGGCTCGGGGTTGTCAGGTCAGGCGGGTAGAGGGCGCCGGGCAGAGCCGAATAAACGCAAGGAAATTCGCCATGTCTGAAAACACCTCTGTTGATAACAACCGCAGCATCCGTGACTGGGCCGACCTCGCCGAGGAAATGTGGTCCTACCTCACCGGCAAGGGTGCCGCGGTCAATTACAGCTTCATCGACATGACCATCGAAGTCCCACGGGACATCGGACCGGATGCGCCCCGCGCAACCTGGAAGCTGAACGGAACCGTCCGGGTCACCACCAGCGATCATGACGCCGCAGGCTCTGACAAGCACCGGAGCTAGCCAGTGTCACAGCGGGTACGCCTCGATATAGATCTCGCCTTCTCGCTCGCGGATACCGACGACGACGGCGCCACCGAAGAGAAACACGGCACCGTCAGCGCAGCCGGCTCCGAGGTGACCATTTACTGTGAGGATCCCTCGATAGCAGGTTTCGGCGGCCTTCCGTCACTGAACAGCGTGCGTGAGTTGGCAGCAAGCCTCGCCGACGAAGGCCTCACCGTGACGATCGCCGGCCCCGCGGGAACGCTGGTCAGCATTGGCAAGGTCGAGACGTCGATGGCCCAGCGTCTGATGACGCGGTCACCTCACATCCGTGCCGGGTCCCTCGCAGCGTTGGCGCCTTTGATCCGTGGAGGGAGCCGGAAGATCAACACTCCGCTGCTGCCGCCGTCGACCCCGTTTCCTCTGGTACCCACCGTGAACCGGCGCATCCGGCGTCAGGTGACCACTACCCACCACACGCCGGGCAGCGGACGTCCACGCCTCATCTTCGTGCAGGATTCCGACACCTGGAACGGGCAGGTTCCGCGTGAGGTGAATCTGGCTCAGGAGAAGATCGTCATCGGCAGCTCGCCTGACGCGGACCTGGTGCTTGAAGGGTTGCTTCCGGTCCACGCCACAGTGGAGCACAACGCTGATGACGAGTACGTACTCGTGCCGCACGGCCCCGTCCGTGGCAGCGTTCAGCCCGATGCTCCCTCAATCCTGAGGACCGGTGCACGCGTACAGCTCGGTGATTGGTGCCTCGCCTACTTCCGTGAGGAGTACGCCGATCATGGGCGTCCCTTCGGCGGCCGCAGCGGAGGCGAGCTGGCCTACCAGTGGCCGCAGTTCGACCCGCGGACGGGCGCGGTGGAGGAGGACGGCTCCGTCGGTATCGGCGATTACCGGCAAAACCCGCGCTGACCATGGACAGCGTGGAGCTCCTCCTTGATCTGCGCGGGGAGGAGCTTCTGCACCGGGACTGGGAGGCACTCAAGCAGGCAGGCCTTCCATCCCAGGCCAGGCACACCGCCGCGTCCAACCGTCCGCACATCACGCTGCTGGCTGCACCGCACATTCCTGCTGAGCACGACGGCGCCCTGGCGGCGCTCGTCGAGGTGTTGCCCCTTCCCATCCACATTGCCGGCCTTGTCACCTTCCGCACCGGTCGCGGGCAGGTGCTGGCGCACCTCGGCGTCGTCAGTGCGGCACTTCTCGAGCTTCACCGGGTGGTGCACGGCGTTCTGCGGGAGGTCCCGCAAGTCGCCGGTAATTGCCTCCCGGACCGCTGGGTCCCGCACATCACGCTCGCCCGGGGAATGAACTCCGCGCAGGTCGCCCAGGCAATGGACCTCCTGCCTGGCGACCACGGACTGCTCCCGCTCACCGCCCTGCGGCGCTGGGACAGCCACGAAAAAACGACGACCCTGCTGGGCTCAGGCTAGAAGTGCGGTCACGAGGATGAGCGACGGTACGGCAAGTGCCGAAGTGAGCACGACGACGTCGCGCGCGATCGGGATGCCCCGGTTGTAGCGGCTGGCGAAGAGGAAGGTGTTTTGCGCTGTGGGCAGCGTCGCCATCACAACTGCTCCGAAGAGCAGCTCGGATTCGAGACCGAATGCGAAGCGGGCCAGCAGATAGGCGATCACCGGCATGAACGCCGTCTTGATGAGGGTGGCAACGATGACTTCCGTGCGCACTTCCCGCGCGCCGAGCGGGCGGGTCCCACGCAGGGACATTCCGAAAGCCAGCAGGACCAGCGGCACCGCCGCGCCGCCCAGCAGGACGAGGGGCTCGTAGACCGGATCCGGGATGTCCACCCCAGTGAGCGCGACCAGCACTCCCAGGACCGATGCGATGATCATCGGGTTCCGGATGGGTTGAGAGGCGATGCGGCCGAAGGATGCCTTTCCTCCTGAGGCGATGTCCAGGAAGGCAAGGTAGAAGGGGACAAGAATGAGAAGCTGCACCAGAAGAACCGGCGCCACGGGCGTGGCGTCACCCAGCGCGTAGACGGCAATGGGGATACCGATGTTGTTCGCGTTCACGAAAGAACCGCTCATCGCGCCGACGGCCGTCTCCGCAGCACGCCGTCGGAACCAGATTCGGCTCAGCAGAACGTAGAGCAGGGCAGACGAAACCGAGGCGAGGAACGCCACCGGTGCGTAGGCGGAGAAGACCTCTTCCAGGTCCGCCGTCGCAAGGATCGTGAAGAGCAGTGCCGGGTTGGTGATGAAGAATGCCGTCCGGCTGAGCACCGGACCTGCGTCCCGGCCCGCAAGCTCGTACCTGCCTGCGAGGTAACCAATAAAGATGACGGCACCCACGATGGCAAAGCCAATCAACACGCCCGCCATCGCAGGACCTCTCTGGTTCTGGGCTGGTTAGCGGAGGTGGTCTACGAGGGTGTCGGCGATGCCTGTGTAGGTTCCCGGGGTGAGTGCAAGCAGCCGTTCCTGGGCTTCGGGAGAAAGGCCGAGTTCCAGGACAAACTCACGCATCCGCTCAGCATCAACCCGGTGCCCGCGGGTGAGATCCTTCAACCGCTCATAGGGATCTTCCATGCCCGGCGTCCCGGCGATCGCTTCGGCGCGCATGACCATCTGAATGGCTTCACCGAGGACCTCCCAGTTGCTGTCGAGGTCCGCAGCCAGGACAGATTCGGCGACGTCCAGCCGTTCAAGGCCCTTGGACACGTTGGAGATGGCCAGCAGCGAGTGTCCGAAGGCTACGCCGATGTTGCGCTGCGAGGAGGAATCGGTCAGGTCACGCTGCCACCGCGAGGTGACAAGGGTCGACGCCAGAACATCCAGCAGCGAGCAGGAGATTTCGAGGTTGGCTTCAGCGTTCTCGAAGCGGATGGGGTTCACCTTGTGCGGCATGGTGGAGGAGCCGGTAGCTCCCGCCACCGGCACCTGTGCAAAGTAACCGATCGAGATGTAGCTCCACACATCCGTGCAGAAGTTGTGCAGGATGCGGTTGAAGCGGGCCACGTCGGCGTAGAGCTCCGCCTGCCAGTCGTGGGATTCGATCTGGGTGGTCAATGGGTTCCAGGTAAGCCCGAGGCCCTCGACGAAGTCGCGTGCAACGGTCTGCCAGTCGGTTTCCGGTACGGAGGCGACGTGTGCGGCGAAGGTTCCCGTTGCGCCGTTGATCTTGCCGAGGTACTCCGTGCGGCGGATGCGCTGAAGCTGCCGTTCCAGGCGGTGCGCGACGACGGCGAGCTCCTTGCCCAGCGTGGTGGGCGTGGCGGGCTGCCCGTGTGTCCGGGAGAGCATGGGGACGGACCGCGATTCCTCGGCCATCGCCTTCACCTGGTCCACGAGGGATGACGCGGCGGGAAGCCAGATCTGCTCCACCGCGCCCTTCACTCCCAGGGCGTAGGAGAGGTTGTTGATGTCCTCGGAGGTGCAGCCGAAGTGAACGAGCGGCTTCAGGCGGCTGATGCCGATGCCTTCGAGCCGGCTGCCGATGAAATACTCCACTGCCTTCACGTCGTGGACGGTGACCCGCTCGATCTCTGCAAGCTCACCGACGGCGCTGCCGTCAAAGGTGGTGACAATCTCCCGCAGTGCTGCTTCCTGTTCACTGCTGAGCGCCTGCGTTCCGGGGAGGACGCTATTGCGCGTCAGGTGGATCAGCCACTCCACTTCCACGTGCACGCGATCCCGGTTCAGCGCCGCTTCGGAGAGGTAGTCGACCAGCGGGGCAACTGCTGGACGGTACCTGCCGTCCAGGGGTCCCAGCGCGATCGGGACCTGGCTCTCACCCTGGTGGATGGATACGGACGCAAGGTTGACCCGGGAGGAAGGAGTGTGCGGCATGCCTCCAATCATTCCACGATCGGCGGCATCCACCCGCTGCATGACAACTCCTCCACTCGAGCGGGATCGGGGCGGGATATCAACATAGGCGCACGTGCCCGACGCCGGCCCCTGCCTGCCGCCTACCGTTTTGGGCAGGCACAACCGCTGATTGAGGAGGGACCGGGCATGTATCCCATTACCACGCCGGCACTACCGCGCGAGCAGGAGTCTCATCAGGCTGTCCGGGACCTCGCGAGAGCGCTTCGGATCGAGGCGGAAGCCGTGGAATCGGTGCGTGAGCGTCTCCGGGGAGCCGAAGGTATCAGTTGGCACTCGCCTGCGGGGCAGAACTTCCGGGCGTACCTGGCTGAAAGGGCTACGACTGTGACGGTCACGGCTGCACATCTGCGTGAAGTGGCTCTCGCGCTTGATGCCTACGGCGTGGCACTGGCCAGTACCGAGGGGAAGGGCGCCCTCGCATGACAGCTCCTGATCCAGACCTCAAGCCGATCGTTACGCCCGGCGATACAGAGGGGGTGGCGAGGGTGATCGGCGGAGTCGGCGGTATCCGTTTCCAATGGGATGAGTTGGACAAAGGCGCGCAGATCGTCAGCGATGCCGCAGCGGAACTGCAACGAATATGGGTAAGTATCAAGTGGATCGAGCTGCGCCTGTCGGCGGTCCGATCGCTCAGCGACCTGCTTGCCGCCGGTACCTCCGCCGCAGCGGGCGCAACAGCCACCGAGGGGATCCATGCGGGTCTTCAGCGGCTCTCGGAGGATAGCTCCGCCCTGGATGGAACAGCAGACAGGATCAGAAGAAGCCGCCTGACGTATGAGCTTGCTGAAATCAGCACCAGGGATCACATCAGCCATGCCGTTGCAGAAGTTCTCCCATCGGTGCCCTACCGGTCCACACCCGTGACGTTGACGCACACGAGAACTGACTCGATTCAGTTGCAGGGGACTGTGGATGGTCTGTTGTCGCGGGTGTCCAAAGCCCGGGATGAGCCCGGATCGTCCTTCGAGGTCCTGGAAGTGGCAGGCCAGTCCGGACCGACCTATGTCGTTGTAATCCCCGGAACGGAGTGGACAGATGCGGGCCAGCCCTTCAATGGGGATGGAATCGCCGAATCGAAATTCGAGGACAGCAGGCATGTCAATGAAGCGGTAGCGGGCGCTCTTGAAGGAGTGGGCGCAGAGGCGGGCGCCAACGTCGTGCTGGTCGGTTACAGCCAGGGAGGAATGCACGCGGTAAATCTCGCGAATAGCGGGCGGGTGCGTGAAACGTATTCGGTTGGTCTGGTTGTTACGGCAGGATCTCCCATCACCGAGGAGGACGTTCCGCAGAGCACCACCTTTCTCCACCTTGCCCACGAGGATGATCACATCCCGACGTGGAACTTCGCCCCCGTCACGGACCGGCCGAACCAGGTATCAGTCATGCTTGATCATCCGGTCGAGTTGGCCCCGGGCGAGGTCTTCGGCCTCGGTCCCGCCCACAAGATCAGGAGTTACCGGGAGGGTGCGCGGGCGGTTGACCTGAGCTCGCATCCGTCCATCGCACCGATCACGGCTGCGCTCAGCACGGCTGTGGCGGGAACGTCAGCCAAGCGCCACGTTTTCCAGATCACCAGGGCGCCTTTCTCCGGTCCTCAGTCAGCTCCGGCAGGCATACGCTCCAGCAACCATCAGGCCAAGGCAGGCTCAGCGCCTGGTGCCGGTGATCGTTCCCGCGACAAGTGAGACCAGGCTGATGATGATCGCCCCGAGGATCGCGGTCCAGAAGAAGTCGTCCACCACGAAGTTGATCGGGGTGAATGAGGTGAGCCACGAGGTGAGCATGAGCATCCCGGCGTTGATGATGATCGTAAAGAGGCCGAGAGTGAGGATGGTCAGGGGAAGCGAGAGCAGCGATACCACTGGTCGAACCAGGGCGTTCACAATGCCGAACACCAGACCGACGAAGAGGAAGGAGAGCACGCTTTCGACTGTTTCGTCACTGGATACTTCGACGGCGGCTTCTGAGCCCAATTCGATGCCGGGTAACAGCCATGCCGCCACCCACAGGGCAAGAGCGTTGATGAAGACTCTCATAATGAACCTGAGCATGGACTTATGCTGTCACACCCGGTCAGCCTGATCCGCTGCCTGACCAAGGTTTCCAGCGCCGGCCGTCGCCCGCTGACCAAGCCTCGCCAGTACGCTTGTGCACATGAGTGCACCCGAAAACCACACCGACGTTGCTGCGGAAGAGGTCACCCGCATCCACCCGCGCAGCGTACTTGGTCGTCTGCCCCGTTACGCCGCCGGGAAACCCCCGGTGGTCATCGAAGGGCTGGAGAGCTACAAGCTTTCGTCGAATGAGAACCCACTGCCGCCCCTCCCCGCGGTACTGGAGGCCATTGCCCAGCAGACCCAGGTCAACCGCTACCCCGACCCGATGACCACAACCCTGCGCACCGAGCTCGGTGCCTTCCTGGGAGTGCCGCCCGAGGACATCGTCACCGGCGCCGGAAGCCTCGGCGCACTCAACCAGATCCTCGCCGCATTCGCAGGGCAAAACGACTACGACGCACCCGACGAAGTCATCTACCCCTGGCGGTCCTTCGAGGCGTACCCGATCTGCGTGGGGCTGGCAGGCGCCACAAGCGTGCAGGTTCCCCTGCTCCCGGACTCAACCCACGACCTCGATGCCATGGCCGCAGCCATCAACGAGCGCACCCGCGTCATTCTCCTGTGTACGCCCAACAACCCAACCGGCCCCGCACTCAGTGAGCAGGAAGTGAGGAGTTTCCTTGCCCGAGTGCCGACCAATGTCGTCGTCGTGCTGGATGAGGCCTATGTGGAATTCGTTCGAAAGACCGACGCCGTAGAGGGACTCCCGCTCTACCGCGACTATCCCAACGTCGTCGTCCTCCGCACGTTCTCCAAGGCGCACGGCCTCGCGGGGCTACGGGTGGGGTACTCCATCTCCCAGCCCACTCTCACCGAGCACCTTCGCGTCAGCGCCACGCCCTTCGCGGTATCCCAGATCGCCGAGCACGCCGCCGTCACTTCACTGCGCCACATCGACGAGGTCCGGGAGCGAGTGCAGAGCATAGTTGACGAGCGCTCTCGGGTGGTCGGCGGATTGAGGGACCTCGGATGGGAGATCCCGGAAGCAGAAGGAAATTTCATCTGGCTTGCACTGGGGGAGAACACTCCGGAGTTCGCTGCGCTCGCAGAACAGCAAGCCCTCTCAGTGAGGGCATTCGGCACAGAGGGGATACGGGTCAGCATCGGAGAACCCGAGGCAAACTCCCGCTTTCTCGAGCTCTGTGCAACCTACACAGGGGGCCCAGGCGTTTCCTAGCACTTCACAAATAGGTGGTGGGCGCCGTCGTCGCTACTCTAGTAGACTGCGCATGCACTCTAGTGCATGAACCAGCAAAACATATACTACCCACGGAATATTACCTGCGAGGAACCAGAGTATGGCAACACCCCGCCTGCCTGCAGCCGAGTTCGATGCAGAGGAGCAGCTCGACGCGCACCACCTCCCCGAGTCCCCCCGGGACCCCTCTGGAATGGTGCAGATGCTCACGCCCGAGGGCGAGCTGAAGAACCCGGACTTCAGGGGCTATGCCCCGGCCGAGGACGAGCTTGCCGCGCTCTACCGGGAGATGTATCTGATCCGACGGTTCGATCAGGAAGCCACCGCCCTGCAGCGGCAGGGTGAGCTTGCACTCTGGGTGCCGATGCGCGGCCAGGAGGCAGCCCAAATCGGCTCCGCCCAAGCCATGCAGGCGCAGGATTACGCATTCCCCACCTACCGCGAGCACGGTGTCGCCGTCTCCCGGGGGGTGGCCCACACAGACTTGCTCAAGCTGTTCAGGGGCGTCACGAACGGCGGTTGGAACCCGAAGGACTCCAACTTCCACCTGTACACGCTGGTGCTCGCAGCGCAGTGCCTGCACGCTGTTGGCTACGCCATGGGGATGCAGCGTGATCAGGTCGCGGAGCCGTCCGCGCCGAAAGCAGCCACCGTGGCCTACTTCGGCGACGGGGCCAGCTCCGAGGGCGACGTCCACGAATCCATGGTCTTCGCCGCCTCCTTCAATGCCCCGGTGATCTTCTTCTGCCAGAACAACCACTGGGCCATCTCAGTGCCCACCGAGGTCCAGTCACGGGTTCCGCTGGCACACCGCGCCCACGGATACGGTTTCCCGGGCATCCGGGTGGACGGCAACGATGTCCTCGCGGTGCAGGCAGTGACCCGCTGGGCCCTGGACCGCGCACGCAACGGCGGAGGTCCGGTTCTGATCGAAGCGTTTACCTACCGGATGAGCGCGCACACCACCGCTGATGACCCCACCAAGTACCGTCTTGCCGCAGAGGAAGAGCAGTGGGTGGCACGTGACCCGCTGACCCGGGTGGAACTCCGCCTGCGCGCCACCGGTACCGGAGATGACTTCTTCGAGCAGCTGGAGGAGGAAGCGAAGGCGCTTGCCGCGAAGCTGCGCGCCGGGGTCCTGTCCATGGAAGCGCCGGGCCTGGAGCATCGGTTCGCTACCACCTATGCGGAAGCGCACCCGCTCATCCAGGAAGAACTGCAGGTTTGGCGGGACTACGAAGCCGGGTTCGACGTCGAGGAAGGTGCTCGCTGATGGCTGTGATGACCATAGCAAAGGCCATCAACGAGGGACTGCGGGCCGCGTTGAGCGCACACCCGACCGCCCTCCTCATGGGCGAGGACATCGGGGACCTCGGCGGCGTCTACCGGGTCACCGAGGGCCTCAAGGCCCAGTTCGGGCCGGACCGCGTGGTGGATACGCCCCTCGCCGAGTCGGGGATCATCGGCACCGCCATCGGGCTCGCCCTCCGCGGGTACCGGCCCATCTGTGAGATCCAGTTCGACGGATTCGTCTTCCCGGCGTTCAACCAGATCACCACACAGCTGGCAAAAATCCATGCGCGCAGCGACGGGCTCCTGACCGCACCGGTCGTCATCCGGATCCCCTACGGCGGCGGGATCGGGAGCGTTGAGCACCACTCCGAGTCACCCGAGGCGCTTTTCGCCCACACCGCCGGCCTCCGGATCATCACGCCGTCCAACCCGCATGATGCTTACTGGATGATCCAGCAGGCGGTCATGTGCGCGGACCCGGTGATCGTGTTCGAGCCGAAGCGCCGTTACTGGTTGAAAGGGGAGGTGGACGTGTCAGCGGTGCCGTCGAGTCCCTTCCAGGCCGAGGTGCTGCGGGAAGGCAGCGACGCCACCATTGTGGCCTATGGTCCGCTGGTGCCTGTTGCCCTCGCCGCGGCGAACGCCGCCGCTGAAGACGGCAGAAGCGTCGAGGTCATCGACCTGCGTTCCATCTCACCCATCGACTTCGATACCGTCACGGCCTCCGTACTGAAGACCGGGCGGCTGCTGGTCGCGCATGAGGCCCCCACCTTCGGCGGCATCGGCGGGGAGATCGCCGCACGGATCACCGAGCGTGCGTTCCTGTCCCTCGAGGCGCCGGTCACTCGGGTAGGCGGCTTTCACCTGCCGTATCCCACCGCACGTACCGAAGAGCACTACCTGCCGGACCTCGACCGTATCCTGCACTCGCTCGATACGGTGTTCGCCTACTAGAAGGACTCCCATGACGCTGAATACCTTCAACCTCCCTGACGTGGGCGAGGGTCTCACGGAGGCCGAGATCGTCCGTTGGCAGGTCCAGCCCGGCGCAACCGTCGCCGTCAATGACGTCATCGTGGAGATCGAAACCGCCAAGTCGCTCGTCGAACTCCCGTCGCCCTACGCAGGTGTGGTTGCCGAGCTCCTCGTCCAGGAGGGCGAGACCGTGGAAGTGGGAACGCCCATCATCTCGGTCTCGGACAGCGCGCCGGCAGATCCGGGCAGTGCTGCGGAGGAGCCGCCGGCCGCCGAACACGTGCCGGGCGAATTCGTCACTCCGCCGGCGGCAGCGCCGTCATCGGATGCGAACGCGCCTCTGGTCGGAACCGGTCCCAAAGCCGATTCCTCCCGCCGCAGACCGCGCAGCAACCGCCCCGCCAGCGCCCCGGAAACACCAGCGACGACGACGGCGCCGGCACCCGCATCGGCGCACGTCACCGATGTGCAGCCGGCTGGCAGCGCAGCAACACCGTCCGCTACGGCACCGTCGGTTGCAACACCGGTAGCAGCAGCACCGCCCGGCGCGTTGCGTCGCGCCCTCGCGAAGCCGCCGGTCCGCAAGGCCGCCCGCGATCTCGGAATCGACCTGGCCGACGTCCCCGCCACCGGCGGCTCCGGAGAGGTCACCAAACAGGACCTCCTGAGCTACCAGGCGCAGCGGGACGCCGAGCAGGACCACGCGCCATCGTTCTGGGGAGCTGCCACACGTCCGCAGGATGAGCGGATTGAGCGCATCCCCGTGAAGGGCGTCCGCAAAGCCACCGCCCGGGCGATGGTCGAAAGCGCCTTCTCCGCTCCGCACGTGAGCATCTTCGTGGACGTCGACGCCTCCCGGACCATGGAGTTCGTGAAACGGCTGAAGGTTTCACGGGACTTCGAGGGGATCAAGGTGTCACCGCTGCTGATCCTCGCCAAGGCTGTCATTTGGGCAGCAGCCCGGAACCCATCGGTCAACGCGACCTGGACGGACCAGGAAATCCTGGTCAAGCACTTCATGAACCTCGGTATCGCGGCCGCCACGCCCCGCGGACTCATGGTGCCGAACATCAAGGATGCCCAGGATCTCTCCCTGAAGGAGCTGGCGCTCGCGCTCAATGACCTGGCCTTGCGCGCACGGGCCGGCAAGACCCAGCCCGGGGAGATGCAGGGCGGAACGCTGACCATCACGAACATCGGCGCCCTCGGCATCGACACGGGAACTCCAATAATCAACCCGGGTGAAGTGGCCATCGTGGCGTTCGGAACCATCAAGCAGAAGCCCTGGGTGCTCGACGGCGAGGTCATACCGCGCTGGATTACCACCCTCGGCGGTTCGTTTGATCACCGCGTTGTCGACGGTGACCTGAGCGCCAGGTTCATGGCCGACGTCGCGTCGATCCTTGAAGAGCCGGCGTTGCTGCTCGACTGATCCGTGAGGGACGCCGACGGCGGAGATTCCGCCGTCGGTCAGTTGCGGGCGGAATTATTCTCGATCGCAGTCTGCAGGATCGGCGCGAGACGTCGGACGCCCTCCTCGATGTCCTCCGGAGAAACCGCGCTGAAAGCCAGACGCAGCTTGTTTGACGGTTCGTCCGAGGGCGTGAACGCGGCTCCGGGGATGAAGACGACGCCGGCATCAATGGCCTGGTAGAGCAGCGGGTACGTGTCCACGCCCTCCGGCAGGGTGACCCAGATGAAGAAGCCGCCGTCCGGTGTGGTCCAGGAGGCGCCCTCCGGCAGGTGCTCGGCTAGGGCTTTCAGCATGGTGTCGCACCGCTCGCTGTAGAGGGAGCGTGTGTTGGAGAGGTGCCCCTGCCAGTCGTAATCGCTCAGGTACGCGGACACCAGCATCTGCGTCAGCGGCGACGGGCACAGCACCACCGCTTCGCACGCCAGATAGAACCGGCGATGCAGGTGCCGTGGAACAAGCGCCCAGCCAAGGCGGACGCCGGGAGCGAAGATTTTCGAGAATGAGCCGAGGTAGATGACGTCGTTCGGGTTGTCGGCCCGCATCGGCGGCAGGGGGTGCCCGTCAAAGCGGAGCAGACCGTACGGATTGTCCTCGAGGATCAGGATGTTGTTGGCGCGGCAGATATCGACAACACGCTGTCGCCGGTCCGCGGCCATGGTTATGCCGCTCGGGTTGTTGAAGCTGGGGATGGTGTAGAGCAGCTTGATGCGGCGACCCTCCGTGAGCAGGTCCGCGATGCACTGCTCGAGTCTTTCCGGCACGAGACCCTGCTCATCCATCTCGATGGCCTGCACGTCCACCTGGTAAGCCTCAAAGGTATTTAGGGCGCCTACATACGTCGGGTCTTCACACAGGATCACGTCGCCGGGGTCGCAGAAGACTTTCGCAGCGACGTCCTGCGCGGACTGCGAGCCGGTGGTTACAACGATGTCTGCCGGATCCGCATCGGTGATTCCTTCGGCGGCCATCACCTCGCAGATCTGGCGGCGGAGCTGTTCCATGCCCTGGCCGCCGCCGTACTGCAGCGCCTCCAGGCCATGCTCGGAAATGAGTCGCTCAGCGGTCTTCCCCAACTCCTCCAGCGGAAGCGACTTCAGGTACGGGCTCCCACCTGCCAGCGAGACGAGTCCGGGCCGGATGGAGATGTCGAAGACGTCCCGGACGGCGGACTGTTTGATGTTCGCGGCCCGCTCGGAGAACAGATCCTCGTGTCGGTGGGCCGACTCCGCAGCCCGTTCGAGGGCTACCTCGGTTTCGGCGGGCAGCAGCGTCGAGTTCAGTTCATCCTGAGAGGTCACGCGTCGAGTCTAGAGGACACGTTCACCGATAGACAACAGAAGTTGTCTATATCCACCCTGCCTGGCACGCTTTGATGCCCGCCTGGAAACGACTGTCCGCGTGCAGGGCCTCGAGCATCCAGGCGATGTGGCGCCGGCAGGTGCGCACATTGATGTCCAGGCGCCGGGCGATGACCTCGTCGGAGTAACCGTCCGCGAGGCACTTGAGGATGGCCCGCTGGGTGCTGTTGAGGGGGGAGGGTTTCGGCTCGTCAATGAGGAAGGGCTCGCTGAGCTCCCAGGCGAACTCAAACAGCTGGGTGAAGATGTGGATCAGGTGAGGATCCCGGACTACCAGCGCCGCCTTGTCGTCGTGCTTGAGCTGACGGGCCACCAGTGCGAGTTTCCGGTCGAAGATCAGCATGCGGAGCGGGACACGTGGCAGCGCACCGAACTGCCCGCCTCCGGCCGTGATCGCCGCGACCGCCTTGCGCGTTGGAACGTGGTCGCGTGTGCTGACATCGTAGAGCGTCTTGCGCTCAACGCCCTGGCTGAGCAGCTCCAGATCCTTCCGGACGTTCTCCTCCTGAACATCCGCCGTCGATCCCTGGCCGGGCTGGGCAATCAGCACCTTCTCGCTGACGTCCCTCCCGTAATCGATGAGCACCCGATGGATGAGATGCGGGTCTTCCAGGGTCTCTATCGAGGAGCTGGTGATAACACCTTTTCGAGCTTCCAGGTAGGTCGGCACTAGGGTGGACAGTTCCCGTCGTCGGGCGCTGATCCTTGACCGGAGGTCCTGCACCGCCCGCTCATCTGCATCGACGAGATCGGCCAGCGCCACGTCGGGAGAAACGGCAACATATGCGTCCGGAGAGGCCCCCTGCTCGCTCAGCAGCCGGCGTTCCACGAGTACTTCCATCGCCGAGTCAATCTCCCGTAGGGTGTAGCCAAGCGCCTCCGAGGCCTGCGGTTTGGTCCATCCCGGGTGGCCGACAGCATAGCGGTATAGCTCAATGGACATACCGTCGAGCATCCGGATTCCCTTTCCTGCTGGCTGCGTTCTCATGGGTAGCCTACAGACCCGCCGTCGGGGTCCTGCTTTCGGCGTCCGCGCTGGTCGCCGCAAAGCCCGAAAATGACGCCGAAAAACATGACATGCCAGCTTAATGACATCGCTGCCGCGCCTGTGCGATTTCCGTTCCCAAGACCCTCAAATCAGCGGAGTACAAGGCATGCAGGCCTGACACCAGGGACCTGTGAAGGGTCCACAGGAGTCTGGATGTCCGCATCAGGTCATGTCCTAAAGAGGGCCTCGTCTCAGCTGGACACGCCTTGAGAGCCACGCACATGCTGGATTTACCGGCTCGACGGCGAGCGGGACAGCGTCACATGCAACCTGACGGAAGGGAACGTCCAGTGAAGAAGATCATCGGCGCAGCCGCAGGCCTCCTTGTCGCAGCAGCAGCTCTCGCACCGGCCACCCCGGCAGTTGGAGCAGCAAGCTGGGATTGGCCAAAGACCGTGACCGCGAGCTGGGACTGGCCGAAATAAGACCAGTTGCATAGCGTTTCAGGCCTTTATCGCTGAAGCTGGAACGCCCAAAGACTCGCCCCAGCGGGGGTAACCATTAGCCCGAAGGAGGATGCCATGAGTCAGCTGACAGCAGTTCGAACCGCCTCACGAACAGCACTCAGCGCTCAATGGTGGCATCTCTCCACTCATGCAGGCGGTTTCGATGTAGCGGACGGCATCATCGCAGACCTGGTTACCCCGCTGGCGGCGCAGGCTCAAGTACTACGAGCCGGAAGATGGTTCTACACGCGAAGTGTAGAACCATCTGCTGTTCAGGTGCGTCTGCACATCCTGGCGCAGCCCGCAACCATCGAAGGGCTGCGGACGGCGCATCAGTTGCTGCTGAAGCGCAACCCCGACACGTTGGCCGCACTGCCCTCCCGCCAGTCCATTTCCACGCCGGCCACCAGCGGGTACTACCTGCGCGGTGTCGAAGACGCCGACCCTCAGCTCGAAGCCGAGCTGTACAAGTACGGCGGAGTCGAGGGCCTTGAATTGGCAGAAGAAGTATTCGAGCTTTCCTCCGAGTTGGCGGCATGGGGAACGCAGCGTTTCTCAAAGATGCACAGCCGGTCCGCGTTTGCCGCGCTGGTCCTCTTCGACTCTGCACGGAGCATGATGAGAGGCTCCCGTTCCGCGAGTTGGGCTGATCGGCGGCGGATCTCCTGGAACTATTACTGGGACAGCCATCTCAGGACCTGCACCCCTGATCTCGGCCCACGAGGCCCCGCAGTCCGGGAAGCGATTATTAACCAGGTGAACGCGAAAGTACCCGCTTTCCAAAGCCTGATGGCTGCAACGGCTGCCGAATCAGCGGTACACAACTGGCGGCGCCGGTGGTTCCGTGCGGTGGACGCCTACCTTTACCGCGCAGACAAGGCACGCGTAAGCCGAAGCGCCCAGCACCTGACCGTGCACCAGGCCCATATGACTTTGAACCGCCTTGGTTTCAGCCGCCGCGAGGAAGCCGTCCTCGGCTTGTACGCCCGCACGTGGAGCGCAGACCGTGAACGCGTCCTGTTCAACCGGAATTGACTACGTCCTGCTCGATCGTCCACCTAAGACGAGAAAGGAAAGTGCAGTATGGCCTACAACGAAGACGTCATCCTCGCCGCTGACACACACGACTTGAGCGAAGCATTGGGATGTTCGCCCGACACCGTGGAGAATCTTCGCGGAATGGGAGTGATCGCCTCCCAGGGAGAGCTCTGGGAAGTCGGAGCCGCGCGGGACTACCTTCGCGACGCCGCCTGGGCCGATAGCCTCTGGCACTGAATCAACCCAACAGAAACCGCCGGGACACTGAACGCAAAAGCCCGGGCCCTCATGAGTCCGGGCTTTTCAGTGCGGGGGCTTTATGCTGCGGCGCCCACAGCGACGCCCTCCAGTGACTTCACGATGGACCGAAGCTGCTCAACCACTTCCTCGTCATCCTTGGGGTGTACGTCCGCGAAGCGTGTGATCGAGCTGGGGATGGACAGCTTCGCGTCCTCAAGGACACGGGCGCCCGCCACCGTGAGAGAGCGGCGTGCGTCGTCGTGGGCCCACACCCCGCCGTACTGACCGAATGCTGAGCCGATTACCGCGGCGGGCTTCCCGCTGATGGCCCCCGCGCCGAAGGGACGTGACAGCCAGTCGATGGCGTTCTTCAGGACGGCCGGCATGGTTCCGTTGTACTCCGGGGAAACCACCAGCACCGCGTCGGCGTCCTGGGCCGCTGCCCGCAGCGCGGCGCCGGCCGGGTGCCTGTCGGCGTCATTGTCGTTGTCTTCGTTGTAGTACGGGATGTCGGCGAGTTGGTCGAACTGGACCACGTTTACGCCCTCGGACGCACGCAGCGCGAAGGCTTCAGCAAGTTGTTGATTGATGGAACCTTCGCGGAGACTTCCAACGAGCGTGAGAACAGTGAACTTCGCCATAAATTACTCCTCGGGGCGCTGTGGCGCAGGCGCGCCGATCAAGCTTTACAGGAGTTAAAACTCTCTCTTGGAATCCGCTATTCCGGCGCCGGCTGTGACATGCACGACGCCGGCCTGTATCTCACCGCTCCAAGGACCCGTAAGGGCCTACGTGGCGTCCAGGGCCCCGCCGTCCCGGAGGCGACTGATCAGGGAACCGAGCTCCATCCGGAGAGTGGTGCTTTTCTCCGCGAAAAGCTCGTCCTCGAGGGCGCGCGCCTCGGCAAGGGCTTTGATGCCCGTATCGGTGATCGAGTGGACGTCTTCCTCCGCCTCCACGAACCCCAACTCGGTCAGGTTGTTGATCGAGGTTTCACTGACGGACCCGGAGAGGAGGCACTGTGCGGCGATCTCCGACACGGTAGCTTCCCCCAGTTCTGCAAGGCCGCTCAGTACGGACAGGTCGAGGGGGGTCAGCCCGAGTTCGGCCAACTGCGAGTGCAAGTGCTGCTGCACGAAGTGGGCCGCTGTGGTGAGCATGAGGCGCGTCGAGTGCGTGTCTACTGTCACGCCGTCGGCTTGACCGATTTCAGCTCCACCGGAAGAGACCGGCGAAGCGGGCACGTCAGCGCTGAAGTCTGGGGTGGATTGAGGGCTGAGGTCCTGGGCAGTGGCCATTGAGGTCCCTTGGGTACGAGGAATTCCGCGGCCACTGCTTGACCGAGGATTGATCATAGTATGGCTTCGCGAAGTCGTAAACTCCGTTGTCTTCGTCCTTCGGCTGGTGCCGAAGAGGAGTTGCGGCCCTAGGGTTGGGTCATGGAGAAAATCAGGACTGCCCTCATCGGATTCGGCTTGGGCGGAAGGGTTTTCCACGCCCCTTTTATCAGCACCAATGGCCGGTATTCACTCGATGTCGTCGTGACGTCCAACGAGGACCGTATCGCCCAGGTGGAGACCCAGTACCCCGAAGCCCGGATTCTCCGCACCGTCGACGAGCTGTGGCAGCAGCTCGATCAGCTGGATCTCGTGGTGGTGAGTACGCCTCCCGCCACTCACGCACCGCTGGCGGAGCGGGCGCTCAGGGGAGCCACCGCCGTCGTTGTTGATAAGCCGTTCGTGGTGGATTCAGCAGACGGCGAGCGGCTCATTGACCTCGCCCGGGAGGAAGGGCAGCTGTTGACCGCCTTCCAGAACAGGCGCTGGGACGGCGACTTCCTGACCGTTCGGAAGCTGCTCGAGGAGGGCCGGCTCGGGACGGTTCGGCGGTTCGAATCCCGGATGGAAACGTACAAACCGCTGGTCACCAAGCCGTGGAAGGCCAGGAGCGGGGCCGAAGAGGGCGGCGGGATTCTCTACGACCTCGGCCCCCACCTGATCGACCAGGCGCTGCAGCTCTTCGGCGACGCGGAACTCATGCACGTGGAGCGCGCGGCCCATCGGGAAGTCGAAGGGCCCGACGACGACGTCTTCCTAGCCCTTCGGCACTCCTCGGGCGTAATCAGTCACCTCTGGATGAACGCCCTCGCGCCGCAGGCGGCACCGCGGTTCCGGGTCACCGGTTCGGAGTCGGCGTACACCAAGTGGGGAGTGGACGTGCAGGAGGGCGCAGTCGATGCTGGGATGCTGCCCACCGATCCCGGTTACGGCGTCGAAGACAAGCTGGCGTGGGGACTGCTCGGGTTCGATCATGAAGCCACACGCCAGCCCACCGAGAACGGCAACTACCCGGCGTTCTACGAGGTTCTTGCAACGGCGCTGCAGGACGGTGGTCCTGTTCCGGTCGATCCGGCGGACAGCCTGCGCGCCCACCGGATCATCGAGGCCGCGTACACCTTCTAGACGAGCTGGCGCCAGTCTTCGGTGAGGTCAAGGCCATGGGCCTCGGACACCGAATGGTGCGCCACCGCGCCGTCGGCAATATTGAGCCCGTGCGAGAGCGCAGGAATTGCCTCGAAGGCACCGCGGACTCCCTTGTCCGCCAGCGCTATGGCGTAGGGGAGGGTCACGTTGGTCAGCGCGTAGGTCGACGTGTTCGGAACGGCCCCGGGCATGTTGCCCACGCAGTAGAACAGCGACTGGTGGACGGTGAACGTGGGGTCCTCGTGGGTGGTCACGTGCGAGTCCTCGAAGCACCCACCCTGATCCACCGCAATATCCACGAGCACACTGCCAGGCTTCATCCGCGAAACCATGTCGTTGGTGACCAGCTTCGGCGCCTTGGCACCCGGGATGAGGACCGAGCCGATGACCAGATCGGCGTCCAGCACAGCGCGCTCGATCTCGAAGGCGTTGGACGCGATCGTCCTGATCCGGCCCGCGTACTGGGCGTCGAGTTCGCGCAGGCGTGCGATGTTGATGTCCATGACGGTGACGTCCGCGCCGGTTCCCACGGCCATCGCCGTAGCATTTGTGCCGGCAACACCGGCTCCGAGGACAACCACCCGTGCCGGACGGACGCCCGGCACGCCGCCCAAGAGGAGTCCGGGACCTCCGGCCGGCGCTGTCATGACCTGTGCTCCCACCTGGACGGAGAGGCGCCCGGCCACCTCGGACATGGGCGCCAGCAGGGGCAGCGCCCGGCCGTCCTGGACGGTCTCATAGGCAATCGCCGTGACGCCGGATTCCATCAGCGCATGCGTCAGCTTCGGTTCAGCCGCGAGGTGCAGGTAGGTGAAGAGGACGAGGCACTGCCGGAAGCGGTGGTATTCCTCGGCAATCGGCTCCTTGACCTTCATGACCATGTCGGCGCGCGCCCAGACGTCATCGGCGTCGTCGACGATCTCCGCGCCCGCGGCGACGTACTCATCATCGGTGATGTTCGATCCGACGCCGGCTGACCGCTGCACCAGGACCGTGTGACCGTGGGTGCGGAACTCGTGCACGCCCGAGGCCGTAATGGCTACGCGAAACTCGTTGTTCTTCACTTCTTTGGGGACGCCGATGATCACGGGATTCTCCGTTTACTCTCAGGTTGAGTTAGGGGTCGAGCAGGGAGTTTGTGGCTCCGCAATTACAGGATACGAGCGCTTCTGCCGCGCGGACAGGGCGCAGATCTACCCGCCCGCGCAGGGATGAACGACGACGTCGGGTACTGGCGTTGTTGCTTCTGCGCCATTCTGGGCACTGGAGCGGATCAGGGGCGAAAGTGACCTGGGCGACTAACATGAAGTCGCTCGGTATTCCAGTCGACATTTGTCGAGTTGTGGAGCGCCAAGTGTCGTCGCCGCGGTCCTAGGATGAGTTGGTGCAGACAACGCAGGTGGAGCTCGAGGTGGAGCGGATAGCCGTTCGGCTCGGACGCGGGCTCTCCCTCGAGGACCTCGACGGTGTGCTCCTCGCCTACAGCAGCCACCAGTCGTCCGCTGACCGCGTTCGCGTCAACTTCCTGTTGAGCAAGAAGGTCCCTGCGGACGTCAGCGCCTGGCAGCTGCAGCACGGCATTACGACGGCGGTGCGTCCGGTGTCGGTCCCCGCGAACCCTGACCTCGGGATGCTTGGGCGGGTGTGCGTTCCACTGCTGGTTCGCGGCTTCCGCGTCGGGTATCTGTGGGTACAGCAGGATGCCGGCGAAGACACCGCTGCGCACATCCTCGAGCAGCTGCCCGGAGTACGGGAGGACGTCGACCGGCTCGCCGCGCTGCTGCTGGAGGACAATACGGCAGGCTCCGAGCACCGCACGCGCAGGGAGAGGGTCTTTCTGGCGGCGATCTCCGGAGACGGCCGTGCACTGGAGGAGTGCGCGGGGTGGCCGGAACTGGACGGCACCTCACCATGGCAACTTACGGTGCTGGTCGATCGTCCGTCGGGCCCACGGTGGGCATCTCCGGATTCGGAGGATGCCACCCTGGCCCGGCGCACCGCAGCCCTGCAGTCCACGGTGGGCGCCGACGTCGTCGTCTTCAGTGCCGGTGAGGCATCGCACTCAGTCCTTCTGGTACGTCACGACGCCGGTCTGGCTGAGCTGGCGACGGTCCGGCGTCGTTATGGCGAGCGGCTGGTGGCAGTCACGGGAGCCGGGAACACCGACCTCACCAGCGGTGCCAGCGAGCCCTTCGGCGCCCCGGATGGTCTGGCGGGTGCATACGTGCAGGCGCGGTCCGCGGCGCAGGCAGCCGCCGTGGACCCACAATTCGGTGACGCCGTTGACTACCGCTCGATCGGGGCGTACCAGTTCCTGGCGGGCGGCGGCTGGCAGGCGTCTTCACCGCGTTCGGTGTACTTCGCGGAGCTGGAGGACCACGACCGCAACAATGAGCTCCTGCCCGTACTGGAGCTGCTGTTCGACAAGAACGGTTCGGTGCAGGATGTGGCGCAGCAACTTCACCTGCACCGCAGCAGTGTCTACAACCGGCTTGCTCGGGTGCGCACGGTGATCGGCGTTGATCCGCTGAGCGGGCCCGTCCGTCTGGAATTGCACCTGGCGCTCAAGGCGCGGCGGTGGTCACGGCGTCCCCGCATCTGACTTCTTCTGGGAGGCCAGCCAGGCGTCGATCGCGTCCCGCCTGATGCGCCGGTGCGTTCCCCGGTACTCGACCGGGATTACGCCGGCGTCGGTCAGGTTCCTCAGATAGGTGTGGGAAATGCCGGCCGCTTCAGCAGCCTGCGAGGTGGTCAGCGTTTCCGCAACGGAGGAGACGGTCACGGAGTCTCCCGATGCCAGACGCTGCAGAAGATCGACGACGGCGTCCCGTGCCTCAGTGGGAAGCTTCACCGCGGTGCCGTCAACGAAGACGGTGACGTCGCGGTTCTCCGTCAGCGCCCGCGAAAGCGACCGGCGCTGCGCGTCGGAGAGTGCCGGGGCGGTGCGTGCGCGGGCTCGAATCATAAACCTTATTCTGCCAATGGCTTTGCTTATCATCACAAAACGCTTCCGTAATTAGCGCACAAAAGGTATCGTAATAACTCTCCCCTACTAAGCGAGCTTAGTGGTCATCAGCCATGACAACTTGCAGTTGGACGGTGAATGAACAATGACGATTATCGACCCAGACCGTCGAAGTACCTCGCTGGCCTCGACCGGGCAGCTAGTGGATCGGGATAGCGCGTTGCCCTGGTGCGATGGCTGCCGAACCGACGAGTTCCTGATTTATGAGGATTTTGTTCCTGCGCGAGTCTCCTCGGAAGGGCGGGATCTGCTTCCCGCCAGTGTCAGCTATTCCTGCTCTATGTGCGGCTCGTTCAACGGGCACCAGGTCCCACCGATGTGGAGCCCTCCGCACTGGTTCTGGTACAGCTGAGCACTTTCGCCAAGTTTACGAAAGCCCCTCGTCTGCGGGGGGCTTTCGCGTGCACGGAGCCGCTTCTCGCAACCACGCGGGTTAGCCGCGTCCGATGAAGGGCATGCCGCTGGCCGTCATCACGACAGTGCCGATGCCGGCCGATGCAGGCAGCTGTGCCATATGCAGAATCGTGCGAGCTGCCTCCTCAACGGGGAACGTGGGCTCAACCCGCCGGGTGCCGTCCGCCTGCAGCGCTCCGTCGCCGACGCCCAGCGTGCTCATGAGCGCCGTGTGGGTGTTGCCGATGTCGATCTGCCCGCACGTGATGCCATAGGCGCGGCCGTCGAGTTCGATCGACTTGGTGAGTCCCGTGATCGCGTGCTTGGTCGCGGTGTACGCCACCGACCGGGGACGCGGAGTATGCGCCGCGATTGAGCCGTTGTTGATGATCCGGCCGCCCTGCGGGTCCTGCTCCTTCATGGCGCGGAAAGCCTCCGCCGCACACAGGAACGAGCCGGTGAGGTTGGTTGACACCGTGGACGTCCAGTCCTCCACGCTGATTTCGTCAACGGCTCCGGCGGGACCGTAGGTGCCGGCGTTGTTGAACAGCAGGTCGACCCGGCCCCAGTGTTCGCGAACCTGGCTGAAGAGGTGAGCAACGTCGTCGGGCCGGCTGATGTCGGCGGGGACAATCTGGGCAAGCTCCCGCCCTCGCGCGGTCTCTTCGAGGGGGTCGCGGCGGCGTCCGGTCAACGTGACGGCCCATCCCGCCTCGAGGAAGGCGTGCGTTACCGCCCGCCCAATGCCGGAACCGGCGCCGGTGACGACGGCGATACGTGGAGGGCGGTGTGACGGCTTGTCCATGATTCCCATCTTTGCAGGCATTGACCCTATAGTAATGGAATTATAGTTCCGTAATGCGAAAGTCAACCTTTGGGTTGAACACATCACGGACGTCGACCAAATGCCGCATCGTGAGGGCGCGATGCCGGAGACATTGAATCGAGCGGGCAGTCCCGCGCAGCGAAAGAGGGTTTGGCATGGTTGCTGATCAGGGGATTGTGGGTTCGGGTACCGGTGGGGACACGGATCCGGAGGAAACGGCTGAGTGG